>DUAL01000246.1:0-290 GCA_012960835.1 Flavobacteriales bacterium
AAATGAATTTTTCGTATTATTGCAGGTATCACATGAGAATTTTCTAAGTGAAAATTATCATTAGGTCCATAAAGATTAGTTGGCATTATGCTTCTGTAATCCGTACCATATTGTCGATTGTATGATTCACAAAGCTTAATTCCTGCAATCTTTGCAATGGCATACGGCTCATTTGTTGACTCTAGGTGACCGCTTAATAAATATTCTTCTTTAATTGGTTGTAACGATTCTTTAGGGTAAATACAAGAGCTACCCAAAAATAATAAATTATTTACTCCTGCCAAATACGA
>DUAL01000246.1:454-2273 GCA_012960835.1 Flavobacteriales bacterium
GAACTGAATCGTGTAACTATATTAATAAAACCTTTTTCACGTAGCTTTTTAACAATTGCAGAGCCGACCATACCATTATGGCCTGCGACGTAGATTTTGTCTGTTTTATTCATAAGAACAGCTTATTTTACTACCACGAAATACACGAAAATTCACTAAAAAGAGCATTTTAGAGGATAAACCTTTTTATGGTTACTTTTGGATGACTACAGAAGTTTACTAGAAGGCCTAGTTTTATATTGGTAGCTTTCATATAGTTTAGTATTTGGGCTTGGTGTTCTGGTGCGATCTCTTTGACTGCTTTTAGTTCTATGATTATGTTGTTGTAGCAGATTAGATCTGGTTTATAGGTTTGCTTAAGCGAGACTCCCTTATAGTGGATAGTTAGCTCTTTTTGAGCTTGATAAAGTATGTCGCTTAAAGCAAGCTCTTTTTCTAGGCTCTCTTGGTAAATGGCTTCTAGATACCCTGTGCCAATTTCTTTGTATACCTCAAAGATTGCACCTTGTATTTTGTAAGATTCTTGTTTGTATAGTAAGGTCATTTAATTTTACTACCACGAAATACACGAAAATTCACTAAAAAGAGCATTTTTTATTTCAACTTTCCTAGAAGTTCAAAAGAATTGATATCCATTTTTGATACTGCAAACCACTTTTTTCCTAGATCTTTAAAGCTGGCACCAAAATGGTAGACCTCTTTATCATCAACAATCAAAAAACTGTCGTGAGATAGTTCAAATTTCTGTATATCTATCTTTGGGTATTAGGCATTATGTTTTTACAGGTCAAGATCTAGCTGCTTGAATGTGGTTTTAGTATATATTGACATGCTTACTTTTTTATCTCTTTTGGTAAATAGCACTAATGCACTTTACCCCAGGGCACAGCCTCTCTTGCCTAACAACAATTCACCTTCTCATCTATATAGTTATCAATCAGTTTGATAGATTTTTTTGTGGTTTTTATAATGTCACTAAGGTAAATGGGGGTAGGCTAGTTTAATCATTAAATCCCAATATCCAGCCAAGCTTTTCTTCAATTTTTTGCATTTTATTTTGACTGAGTTTGGTTAGCATCTCTGAGGTGATTTTACGAGTATCAATCGCTCGAATATAATCACAGACAATATCTGAATCATGGTTAAGTTGGTCGCATTTTGGCATCCGAACGCGCAAAAAAGTATCGTCTTTTAAATGTGTTGTTAGTGGCAAAATATTAACTGTTGTATGTTTAATACTGTTTAGTGCATCAGACTGGATGATTAAAACTGGGCGAATTTTGCCAATTTCGCTACCTTTGGAAGGGTTGAGATTGGCTAGATAAATTCCACCTCTAACCAAATCCATTAATCTTCCCAGGAATCTAAAAGGTTCTCATCATCTAGCGCCTCAAAATCTTTAAGCAACGCTTTGTCCATTCCTCTAGTTTCTAATGAAGATGCTTGTATTTTTTTGATTGTTTCCTTATCTTTTATCTGCTTCTGATAAGCCTTAATTGCTTTGCGTATCAGTGCACTTTTTGAAAGATGCTGCTGTTGCGCCATTTCATTAATTTGATCAAAAAAATCGTCTTGGGTTTTTAAGGTGATTGTTTTCATAATGCTTTTAGTATTAAAAAAGTAATACCATTATAATACCTTGTAAGTCACTTGGGTTGATTTTTCTATTTGTAGCTTTAATTTTAAATACCAAATAATTAATAGGCATATCTGGCACTATTTGTATTTTCTTGCCTCAGTTTTCAAGCTTTCAATTTCGTCTTTAAGCTGTTCGTATTCCTGTGTTTTTATTTTTATAAATTCTACAGTCATCCTAGCT
>DUAL01000247.1 GCA_012960835.1 Flavobacteriales bacterium
TACCACCCATCTTAGCCCAAGATGTACCATTCCAAATCCAAATTACGCAACAAGTCATTACATTAGGAGAATTCATACTATAAGTAAGACAAGTAATAATTGTATCATATGGTTGAGAGGTGATAGGATTCATATTATATACATTATGTGATGTACTCATGCTATCTTCCCCTAACAAAGTTCCATCATTTGAAGTAGTAACCCAATAATCAACAGGTACTGGTAAGTTTGTAAGGTTTAATGAAATCATTAGCTGATATTGTGAGCCAGTCACTGTTAATGAATCACATGGAATATATTGCCCAAGTGTATATGAATATGCAGCTGTATACACACATCCATTAGCGTCAGTAATATCACAATACCCACTTATATTAGATATTGCGGTAATGCTTTGTGTAGATTCTCCTGTACTCCATAGATAAACAAATGGAGAAACTCCTCCTCCAGTAACATTTGCTGTAAAAATATTTCCATTTTGACTAATAATGGCAGTACCAGGGCATGGAACACCGCAAGCAATTTGACAAGCAGAAAGTGTAGTATATTGACCTAATCCTGTTCCTGGATCAGAACAACCCAATAGTGTATTTGGCGCACAATCCCATGAAGGAGTAACTGTACAAGCGTTTTGACAAGCAGCTAATGTAGCATATTGCCCATTACCAGTTCCTGGATCATAACATCCAGTTACAGGATTACAATCCCAAGATGTAGGAGGCGCATTACCAATAAGTAAAGAGTCGCAATAGATAGATGTACACGAATTCATAATTGTTGAATCAAAAAATGTAACTGTTAAGCATGGGTAATAGATTCCATTACTATAAGTATGTGTTGGATTCTGTTGATAAGAAGGGGCAGAATTATCCCCAAAATCCCACAACCAACTCACTGAATAATTAGTTGACCAACCAGACTGAATAGTTGACAAATCTGTAAAGACAGTAGTTGGTCCGTTTTGTATGTAGCTAAAATCTGCTTGACACTGTGCTTGAGTAAATAAGATTGTCAAGACTGATATAAATGTTAATAGTAATTTTTTCATGATTTTTAGTTTTAGTTGATAATTTAGTGCAAAAATGAACACAAAGTTGTGCAAAAAAAAGAAGTCAACATGTAAATCTTACTTATTCATCATATCTATTTTATTCATAACTTCCTTATGTTTATTTGAAATTTTAATCTGGTATCCTATTTTTACAAAATATATCTTAATTATTACGCATTCAGCCTATTTTTGTAGCATCCCAGCCTTGTGCAGTTAAGGGGTGCGAACTCCCATCTTTTGCTATAAAATTATTTCCTTCTGATTTGTCAGAAATATGGCCAATAATAGTAAAGTCAACATCCGCTTTTAACTTTTCATAGTCCTTCTGATTAATAGTGAGTAACAATTCATAATCTTCCCCACCATTTAATGCGCACAAAACAGGGTTCAAATTCAATTCTTCTCCTAAATTTATTGCCGTTATATCTAAGGGGATTTTATCCTCATAAATTTGCAATCCAATAGCAGACGATTTTGAAAGGTGTAATGCTTCTGAGGATAGTCCATCAGAAATATCAATCATGGAGGTAGGAATTATTTTTAATTCTTTTAACTTTTTGACAATGTCGATTCTTGCTTCTGGCTTTAATTGTCTTTGTAAAACATAATCGTTCCCTCCTAAATCAGGTTGCATTTTAGGATTTGCTATATATATTTCTTTTTCTCTTTTCAAAAGTTGTAACCCTAAATAGGCTGCTCCTAAATCGCCAGTAGCCACTATCAAATCATTTACTTTTGCACCAGATCTATAAGTGATTTTATCTTTTTCAACCTCTCCCAAAGCAGTAACGCTTATCATTAATCCGGATGTTGAGGTGGTGGTATCGCCACCCACTAAATCTACCCCATAATGCTTACAGGCCAAATTCATTCCTTTATATAATTCTTCTAATGCTTCAACAGAAAAACGATTAGAAAGCGCCAATCCAACCGTAATTTGTTTTGCCTCACCATTCATGGCGCATATATCTGAAACATTCACTGCTACCGCTTTATAGCCCAAATGTTTCAGTGGAGTATAAGCCAAATCAAAATGAACGCCTTCTACTAGTAAATCAGTGCTTATTAGCTGATACTTATCTCCTATATCAATAACAGCCGCATCATCTCCAACCCCTTTTACTGTGCTTTTATTTTTAATTTTTATACCCTTAGTTAAATGGTCAATCAATGCAAACTCTCCCAATGCTGAAATTGGGGTAGTATTTACTGCTTTTTCTTCAAATAAACTCATGCGCCAAAGATACGTATTATGTTATAAGTTTTTGTACCTTTGCATTCATTTAGATTAAATAAAAATAAGATGATAAATATCAGTGATTCAGCAAGAGATAGATTACTCCACTTACTAGATAAGAAAGAGAAGGAAAATGCCTATGTTCGAGTGGGTGTAGAAAGTGGTGGATGTTCGGGTTTGAGTTACAAATTGGACTTTGATGACACTAAAAATGAAGATGATGAACTTATTGAAGATAACGAAATTCGGCTTTTAGTAAATAAAAAGAGTTTTTTATACCTTGTTGGGACTACATTAGAATTTTCTGACGGACTCAATGGCAAAGGATTTGTTTTTAACAATCCGAACGCAAGTAGAACTTGTGGCTGTGGAGAAAGTTTTTCCCTATAATAATTTAAGCAAATGAGCGCAAAGAAAAAGCAAACGGAAGAGCAGTTGCTTAATGAGGTAACTTCTTCTGAATATAAATACGGATTTACAACTGACATTGAATCGGACACCATCCCAAAAGGATTGAGTGAAGAGGTGGTGCGTATTATTTCTGCAAAGAAAAATGAACCACAGTGGATGTTGGACTACCGATTAAAGGCCTATAAAGCATGGCTTACAATGGAGGAGCCAGAATGGGCAAACATCAATTACAACAAGCCCGACTATCAAGATATAATCTATTATTCTGCCCCTAAACAAAAACCTGTTTTGGATAGTTTGGATGATTTGGACCCGGAAATGAAAAAGATGTTTGACAAATTGGGGATTTCCATTGATGAGCAAAATAAATTAGCAAATGTGGCGGTAGATATTGTGATGGATTCTGTGTCGGTTGCTACTTCTTTCAAAGAAACATTAGCAGAAAAAGGTATTATTTTTTGTCCAATTTCTGATGCCATACAAGACCACCCAGAACTAGTTAAAAAATATTTAGGCACTGTGGTTCCTGCCCGAGATAATTTCTTCTCAGCACTGAATTCTGCCGTATTTTCAGATGGTTCATTTTGCTACATCCCAAAAGGGGTAAAATGCCCAATGGAACTTTCTACTTATTTCAGAATAAATGAAGCGGGGACAGGGCAGTTTGAAAGAACATTATTAATTGCAGATGAAGGTAGTCAAGTGAGTTATTTAGAAGGGTGTACTGCTCCAATGAGAGATGAAAACCAATTGCATGCTGCAGTAGTAGAATTAATTGCTATGGATGATGCGGATATAAAGTATTCAACCGTACAAAATTGGTACCCAGGAAATGCAGAGGGAGTTGGTGGAGTATTCAACTTTGTAACCAAAAGAGGAATTTGCCATAAAAATGCGAAAATCTCTTGGACACAAGTGGAGACTGGTTCTGCAATAACTTGGAAATATCCTTCTTGTATTTTAAAAGGGGATAATTCCATTGGAGAATTTTTCTCGGTAGCGGTTACCAACAATTTCCAGCAAGCCGATACAGGAACCAAAATGATTCATTTGGGGGAAAATACCAAAAGTACCATTATTGCAAAAGGAATATCAGCCGGAAAAAGTAATGGAAATTACAGAGGATTGGTGAAGATTTCAAAAGGAGCAACCAACTCCCGTAACTTCTCACAATGCGATTCTCTTTTGATGGGAGACAAATGTGGCTCACACACCTTCCCGTATATTGAAGTAAAAAATAATTCTTCCAAAGTAGAGCATGAAGCCACTACCTCAAAAATTGGAGAAGACCAAATTTTCTATTGTAACCAAAGGGGTATTGGAACAGAACAGGCAATCGCACTTATTGTAAATGGTTATTGCAAGGATGTTCTCAGCCAATTACCAATGGAATTTGCAGTAGAAGCAAAAAAATTACTAGAAATTAGCCTAGAAGGCTCAGTAGGATAAAAACAAGAAAATGATAAAAATAACAAATTTAAAAGCAGGGATAGAGGATAATCTCATACTTAATGGGGTTAACCTAGAAGTAAAGGCGGGAGAAGTGCATGCAATAATGGGACCAAACGGTTCTGGGAAAAGCACTCTTGCGTGCGTAATTGCAGGAAAAGAAGAATATGAAGTAGAAACTGGAGAAATTGATTTTGAAGGGGAAAATTTATTGGAATTAAATCCGGAAGAAAGAGCACACAAAGGGGTGTTTCTTTCTTTTCAATATCCAGTAGAAATTCCTGGTATTTCAGTTTCCAATTTCATAAAAACATCTATAAATGAAAGAAGAAAAGCAAAAGGAATGGATCCCATGCCTACTCCTAAAATGCTTAAAATGATGCGTGAAAAAATGGAATTATTAAGCATAAAAAAAGGATACTTATCACGCAATATGAATGAAGGATTTTCTGGTGGAGAAAAAAAGAGAAATGAAATTTTTCAGATGGCCATGTTAGAACCTAAATTAGCGATATTGGATGAAACCGATTCTGGATTGGATATTGATGCGCTCAGAATTGTTGCCAATGGGGTGAACAAACTAAGAACCAAAGAGAATGCTACCATTGTCATTACCCACTACCAAAGACTTTTGGATTATATTGTGCCTGATTTTGTGCATGTATTGCATGATGGAAGAATCATCAAATCAGGAGGGAAGGAAATAGCACACGAATTGGAAGAAAAAGGATACGATTGGATAACTAAAGAGGAAGATAAAAAGTGGGCTTAATTGAAAACATAAAATCTTTTTCAGAAAAGGAGAATTTAGGTGCTGAAAAAAATGAAGTATTGCAATCCTTTTTAGCAAATGGATTTCCTACCATAAAAGCGGAGGATTGGAAATACACTTCCCTTAAAAAAATTGTTGCTGATGATTTTTTGGTGGAAGGAAATGGAGTTACAATTTCAGAAGAGGATATTAAAAAATACAGTTTAGGTTTGCAGCATAAAATTGTTTTTTTGGGTGGAACTCTGATTTCAAAACCAAGTATAGAGGGAATAAGTATTTCAGACTTTGCTGAATTTGAAACAAAAAACAGTGATGCTATTTCTGGATTAAATTCATCCCTTGCAAAAAAGGGGTTTACCATAAAAGTGGATAAAAATACGGTAGTAGAAAATCCGATTGAAATCTTGTTTTTTACCAACACGGAAACCAATAATTTTGTGCAATACCGCAACAATATTGTGGTGGAAGAAAATACCCAAATAAAATTTGTGGAGCGCATACAGAATTTGAGTGATGCTAAATGTTTTGTAAATCATTTTACTCTGCTAACGATTGGGGAAAACTCTACTGTGGAATACAACAAAATTCAGGATAATACAGAAAATTCTATTTTGATTGATGCAGTAAACATTACGCAAGAATCTGACTCTAATGCCATTGTAAATACCTTGATTTTTGGAGGGGCATTTACCAGAAACAATTTGAATTTTGAGCAAAACGGAAGTAATTGCGATAGTAATATGAATGGCATCTCCATTTTGGATAACAATCAATTTGCCGATAACCATACTTTTGTGGATCATAAGCAGCCACATTGCAGAAGTAATGAAATGTATAAAGGCATTTATTTGGGCAATTCCAAAGGTGTTTTTAATGGCAAAATCATGGTGCGTCCTGATGCACAAAAAATTGATGCTTTTCAATCCAATAATAATTTATTATTGAGTGAAAATGCTACTATTGACAGCAAACCTCAATTGGAAATTTATGCAGATGATGTAAAATGTAGCCATGGCTGTACTATTGGGCAATTGGATGATGATGCGCTATTTTACATGAGAAGCAGAGGGATTAGAGAAAAGGAAGCAAAGGCAGTTTTAACCTATGCTTTTGCCTCTGAAGCGGTAAATAATTTCACGATTCCTGAAGTAAAAGAATTAGCCCAAAAACTGATTGCTGAAAAACTACAAGTTGATTTAGATTTTAATCTCTAATGATTGATGTGGGTAAAATACGAGCACAATTTCCACTGCTTCATCAAAAAGTAAATGGAGAAAATTTGGTGTATTTTGACAATGGGGCAAGTACCCAAAAACCACAAGTCGTTATAGATGCAATTGCTCAATATTACAGCAATGATAATGCAAATATTCACAGGGGCGTTCATTATTTAAGCCAAAAAGCAACCGATAAATTTGAAGAAACAAGGGATACGGTTCAAGCATTTATCAATGCCAACAAGAGTTGCGAAATCATTTTTACCAAAGGGACAACCGATTCCATTAATTTGGTGGCAAACGGCTATCGTTCCATGCTAAACAAAGGAGATGATATCATTATTTCGGAAATGGAACACCACTCCAACATTGTGCCTTGGCAAATGTGCTGTGAAGTTTCAGGAGCAACACTCAAAGTGATTCCTATTTTGGATAATGGAGATTTGGATATGGATGCCTTTGAAAATTTACTTTCTGAAAAAACAAAATTAGTAGCAGTTACACATATTTCTAATGCACTAGGAACAATAAATCCTGTGGAGAAACTGATTGCCTTAACACATAAAGTAGGTGCTAAAATTTTAATTGATGGCGCACAAGCCACCCCTCATGCTTTGGTAGATGTTCAGGGGTTGGATGTAGATTTTTACTGCTTTTCTGCACACAAAATGTATGGCCCAACTGGGGTTGGTGTTTTGTATGGAAAAGAAGCGTTGTTAAATGAATTGCCACCTTATCAAGGGGGAGGAGAAATGATAAAAGAGGTTAGTTTTGAAAAAACGACTTATGCCGATTTACCTCATAAATTTGAGGCCGGAACGCCCAATATTGCTGGGGTTATCGCTTTTAAAGCGGCTATGGATTTTATCACGGATTTGGGAATTTCAACCATTGCAAAACATGAAGATACTTTGGTGCAATACGCAACTAAGCAACTTTTAACAATAAGTGGTATGCAATTTATTGGGGAGGCGAAAAAAAGAGCAGCCCTTGTGTCTTTCAATATTGAGAGCTTGCATCCTTATGATATTGGTGTTTTATTGGATAAAATGGGGATTGCCATTAGAACAGGGCATCATTGTGCACAACCGATAATGGAACATTATAAAGTTCCTGGAACTGCTCGTATGTCCTTTGCTATCTACAACACAAAAGAGGAGATTGATAGTTGTATAACTGCCATAAAAAAGGCACAAACAATGCTTGCTTAAATGGGAACAATTGTAGCAATACAAGCAGAATTAGTGGAAGAATTCGATATGTTTGAGGATTGGATGGAAAAATACGAATACATTATTGACTTGGGGAAAAGCCTTCCAATGATTGATGATAAACACAAGATAGAAGATAATCTGATAAAGGGCTGTCAGAGTAGAGTTTGGCTTCATGCCGATAATGATAATGGGATAATTACATATACGGCTGATAGTGATGCCATCATCACCAAAGGCATTGTTGCTATTTTAATTAGGGTGCTTTCTAAGCAAAAAGCAGCAGAAATAGCAAAGGCAGATTTAGTATTTATTGATAAGATTGGACTAAAAGAACAACTCTCTCAAACGCGTGCCAATGGCTTGCTTTCTATGGTAAAAGAAATGAAATTGTATGCCTTAGCATTAAAAGACAGATAATAGTATAAAGATATTAGACAAAAGATTTTTTATCAAGTCTAAAATCTCAAATCTAATTAATATGAAAACAGAAAAAGAATTACAAAAAATTGAGGAAGAAGTGGTGGAGGTGATTTGTGAGATTTATGATCCTGAAATTCCGGTAAATATTTACGCTTTGGGGCTTATTTATGATGTTGAGGTTAGTGAGGATTGTGATGTAAATATTACCATGACTTTAACCTCCCCAAATTGCCCAGTTGCGGAAACGCTTCCTCTTGAAGTGGAAGAAAAAGTGAGAGTAATTCCTGCTGTAAAAAAGGTAAAAGTAGAAATTGTTTTCGATCCCACTTGGACCAAAGAAATGATGAGTGAAGAAGCAAAATTAGAACTAGGAATGTTATAAAATGAGTAATGAAATTGTAAATAGAATAGCAAATAGTAGTTTAATCACTATTGATTTGGCAGATTATGCACCAAAGCAATCTATTGCAGTTTTGGATATCAAAGAATTTCTTTTTGAAGGGATTTTCCTGAAAGAAAAAGAATTCAGAACTGCACTAAAAGAGTTTGATTTTTCTATTTATAAAAACAAAACTGTTGCCCTTAATTGTAGTGCAGATGCAATTGTGCCTATGTGGGCTTTTATGTTGCTTACCTCTTATTTAAATAACTCTGCTACCGAAATTTATTTTGGCACAAAAGAAGAAGTGTTTCAGAAAATATTCTCTGATAATATTGATGCAATTGACGCTACTGAGTTTGAAAATAAAAAAGTAATTGTAAAAGGTTGTGGGCAAGTTCCACTTACGGAAGCCCCTTATATTGCCATTACTAAAAAATTACAAACTATCGTTAGTAGTTTAATGTTCGGTGAGGCCTGTTCGGCTGTTCCTGTTTTTAAGAAAAAATAACTTCCTATTTGAATTCTGAAATTTGCGCCAAAAACTTGTCTGCTTGTTTATCAGTTTTAAAAACAAGCACCTTCTTTTCGTCTTTAATTAAATTTAACTTTTGTATAAATCTTTTTCTGTTTTTACTATTAAAAGTTAAAACAAAATGTAAAAATTCTAAATTAAATTGCTCTTTACAACCATTGGCCATATCAGATCTCACAACTCCATGATACTTGAATATTCTTATAATAACGCGCCAAAAACATTTTAATGTAGGATAATCTAAATAAATAATTGTATCCGCACTTTTAATTCTAACATCCATTGTTCCGCTAAAGTTTCCATCCATTATCCATGATGATTTTTGCACTAAAGTATGAACTATTTTCTCCCATTCAGCCTTTTCGGGTTCTTCCCAATTTGGTTTGTGGTAATACTGGTCTAAATGAATAAGTTCTAATTTTAAAATTGATTGTAATTTTTTGGAAAAAGTAGATTTTCCAGCACCACAACATCCTGTTACTAAAATCCTCTGCATTTTAGTTTTCTTCTTCAAAAGTTTTAATGGACTGCTCCACCGCTTGATTGATTTGGTTCAATTCTTTAGCCGTAAAATCTCGATAAGTACCAACTGGAATATCCAATTTTATATTCATAATCCTTACCCTTTTCAGTTTTTTCACATTATATTCTAACTCCTCACACATCCTCCTGATTTGTCGGTTAAGTCCTTGGGTTAAGATGATTTTGAATTTCTTTTTATCCATTTGCTTTACAAAACATTTACGCGTAACGGTATCCAAAATAGGAACGCCATTTGTCATAGCCTCAATAAATTCTTTGGTAACTGGTTTGTGTACGGTAACTTCATATTCCTTTTCATGCTTGTTGCGTGCACGCAAAATCTTGTTTACAATATCGCCATCATTCGTTAAGAAGATGAGTCCTTCTGAGGGTTTATCCAATCTTCCAATAGGGAAAATTCGTGTTGGGTAATTGATAAAATCAATGATGTTATTTTTTTCTCTTTTTTGGTCGGTAGTGCAAACTACCCCAACAGGTTTGTTAAAAGCGATATAGACCATTTTTTTCTTTTTGGGCTGGGAAACTAATTTACCATTCACTCGCACCTCATCCTCATTTGATATTTTAGTTCCCATTTCAGGAATTTTCCCATTTATGGTTACCCTTCCTTGTTCTATTAGTTTGTCGGCTGCCCTTCTGGAACAGTAGCCAATTTCTGATAAATACTTATTTATTCGTGTTAATTCAGGGTTGCTCATGATTTATATTCTTCTTGCAAAAGTACGCTAAAATTTTGCAAACTGAAAGTTTGTAGAATGCTCTGTTTCATTACATTTGCAGGAAATTAAAATCTAAAAAAATGTTAAGAAAAATTTTATTTACCACACTTATTGGAATATTTTCTTTTTCCGCAATAGCAGATGAAGGAATGTGGTTGCCACAACTTTTACAAAGCTTAAATGAAGAGGATATGCAGGCGCATGGTTTGCAACTTACAGCAGCCGATTTGTACTCCATCAACCAATCTTCCCTTAAAGATGCTATTGTTTCTTTGGGTGGCTTTTGTACAGCTGAAATGATTTCAAATGAGGGCTTAATGCTGACCAATCATCATTGTGGTTTTGATGCCATACAAACACATAGTTCGGTAACTAACGACTATTTGGAAGATGGGTTTTGGGCCATGAGCAGAGATGCAGAATTAGAAAATCAGGGGCTTACGGCTACTTTTTTAATTAGTATTGAATCTGTAACCGAAAGAGTTTTGGCTGGTTTTGATACACTAAACTTATCAGAAACAGAAAGGAAAGCCAAAATAGGAGAAGCAATAAAAGAAATTGTTGCTGAAACTACTGAGGGCAATCATTTTGGTGCGAAAGTTAAAAGTTTTTTTGGCGGGAACGAATACTATCTATTAGTGTATGAAACTTTTAAAGATGTGCGTTTGGTTGGTGCACCACCCTCATCAATTGGAAAATTTGGTGGCGATACGGATAATTGGATGTGGCCAAGGCATACGGGGGACTTTTCTCTGTTCCGTATTTATATGGCGGCAGATGGAACCCCTGCTGAATATTCCAAAGAAAATATTCCTTATAAGCCAAAACATTTTTTGCCAATTTCTTTAAATGGTGTGGATAATGGCGACTATACCATGATTTATGGTTTTCCGGGAAGAACAGATAGATACTTAACCTCTTATGGAGTACAGGAAGCAATAGAGCAATCAGGGCCAACAATTGTTGATATTAGAAGTGAAAAATTAGCCATTATGAAAGAGGCAATGGATAAGAGTAGTAAAACAAAAATTCAGTATGCCGCAAAATATGCGCAAACTTCCAACTATTGGAAATATTTTATAGGGCAAAGCAAGGGGCTAAAAAGAATGCGCGTATATGATAAAAAAAGAGAAATAGAGGGTACTTTTAGAGTTTGGGTGGCAAGTGGAGATGATAAAAGACAAGCAAAATATGGGGATGCTTTGGATTTAATTGAGGATGCCTATTTTGCAAACAGAAAAATAAATATCCCCAGAACTTACCTTAATGAAGCGGTTTTTCAAGGGGCAGAAATTTTGTATTTTTCCTTTATGATGAATAATGGGTTTAGCGCCTTACCCAAGGAAGATGGTAAAGAAAAAAGGGAGCAATTGAAAGATATTAAAAATACTGCTAAGGATTTCTACAAAAATTACAATGCTGATGTAGATGAGAAGCTCTTGTCTGCAATGCTAGAAATGTATTATTTTAATATTCCAAAAAGCCAGCACCCAGAAATATTCCAAAAAATAGAAAAGCAACGCTTTGGATTAAAAAAATTGGACTTTGATTATTACGCCAAAAAGGTTTTCAAAAAATCTGTTTTTGCAAGCCGTGCAAAATTTTACGATTTCTTAAATAACCCATCTGCCAAAAAAATTGCCAAAGATCCTGCACATAAAACAATCATGTCTATTTATAATTTTTATTTGGCTAATCATTACCCAAAACGCAAAAAAATTAGAGCTGATTTGGAAAAAGGAAATCGCCTTTTTATTGCAGGATTAAGAGAAATGAATCCGGACAAAAAATATTATCCAAATGCAAATTCTACTATGCGCCTTACTTATGGAAATGTGGGCGATTACCAGCCAGGAAATGCCATGCAATACGACTATTACACTACCATTGATGGAATAATGGAGAAAGAAGATGCTACAAATGAAGAGTTTATTGTGCCGGCAAAATTGAAGCAATTGTATGAAATTGGCGATTACGGACAGTATGGAGATGAAGAGGGAAATTTGAGAGTTAACTTTATTTCTAATAACGATATTACTGGCGGAAATTCTGGCTCTCCAGTTATCAATGCTTGGGGCGAATTGGTGGGGACTGCTTTTGATGGAAATTGGGAAGCAATGAGTGGTGATATTGCTTTTGAGAATGAGGTACAAAGAACCATTTCGGTAGATATTCGCTATACCATGTTCATTATTGACAAGTATGCGGGAGCAACTCATTTAATTGACGAAATGACTATTGCGCCATCCCATCCAAAACCATTGACAGCAGAGGAAGAAGAGGCGCTAAAAGTGGAAGAAGAAAAAAAGGTGCAAGAGGAAGATCCTTATATCATTGTGCAAAAATTAGATCTGGTTAATTTTAATGGGCAAGAAATTCCAGTAATGGAAATGGCTTCTTTTGGTTCGGCATTTGATATGGCAGTTAATCAGTTTGGTTCTGCTAGCAATATTTTATTTTCCTGGAAAGGGAATATCTATACTACTGAAAAGAGATAGTTTTTAATTAATATGAAGAAAATAGCACCTTATATATTAACAATATTAGCTTGTTTATTTATATTATTTATTTATGGCGTAATAGTAACTCTTCTGGGTATTAAGGAGAATTATGGAGGGTTGATTCCTATATTATTTTTAGTATTTATATTAAGTTATGTATGGAAAACCATAGTTGGGCTAAGTAACTCAAACGAACACAAACGCTCAATTATTATCTTAAGGATGATATTAGGGATATTTGTTGGGCTTATTGTTGGGAACATTGCAATAATGGGCTTACACTATTTAAGTATGATAGTTTATCCTTTACCGGAAGGAACTGATATGAGCGATATGAATGCTATTGCAGAATATGTAAAAATTGCACCATTGGGTTCTTTGCTGATGGTAATGTTGGCACATATTGGAGGTACTTTTTTAGCAGGACTATCCACTGCATTAGTATCTAAAAAAATGCTTACTGTTTATATTATTGGTAGCTTTTTTACTCTTGCAGGAATTTACAATTTATATGTGCTGCCTCATCCTTGGTGGTTTAATCTTGAAGCGATACTTTATCTGCCAGCAGCTGTTTTTGGATTTAATTTAATTGCTAAAAAAAATTAATAGGCCCTCTCGTTTTTCCCTTCTACGTAATTGATGAAAGCTTTATTTACTACTTTCACTCCCCCTGGAGTGGGGTAGTCTCCAGTAAAATACCAATCCCCTAAATGATTCGGACAAGAAGCATGCAAATCCGAAATTGATTGATAAATAATTTCCACCTCAGCTTTAGTTCCTTTTGGAGTTAAAAGTTCACTAATTTTTACTGAAATCTCTTCAGCTGTAAAGGGCTTATAAATTTCTTGTACATAATTCACCATTTCTTCTTTTGGTAAATGAGCTTGTGCCTTACATTTATCGTAAGCCTCAGTAAGTATGTGTTCTTGTTTTCTATCTTTCAACAATGCCACTGCTGCCTGAAAAGCAATAAAATCTCCCATTTTTGCCATGTCAATTCCATAACAATCCGGATATCTGATTTGTGGAGCGG
>DUAL01000248.1 GCA_012960835.1 Flavobacteriales bacterium
CTACTTCAGTGGGATGCGCTATTTATTCTGATACACTAACTGTTTTTTCCAAACCACCCCCCACTTTCGAATTAGGATTGGACTATAATATTCCATGTAACACTACTACTATACTTAATCCAGTTGTAACAGGCGGGACAGGGGTGTATAATTACATCTGGAACAATGGAAGTTCCAATTCTTCTATTTCTGTTGGGCAAGGCTATTATCATTTAACCATTGATGATGGAACTGGCTGTTTGGCAATAGATTCTATCACTATTACGGAAGATGAACCGCCAACAGCAAATATTTCTGGAGGTGGAAGTGTTTGTGATGATGGAACAATGGTTAATTTGTCTTTTGATTATAATGGCTTACTTCCATGGAATTTAAGCTATACGGATGGCGTGAATAATTTTAATCAAAATGCATTAACCTCTACTAATTTTAATTTGAATACCTTAGCGGAAGGAGATTATTCAATTATTGAAGTGACGGATTCCAATGGATGCGTTGCTTCTATTTCAGGATTAGCCCAAGTGCTAATTTATTCCATGCCAAATGCAGTAATATCTCCTGGCGATACTGCTATTTATATTGGGCAAACACTTATATTGAGTACAGGAAATTTTGTACTTTACACTTGGTACAATGATGAGGATTCTTTATTGGGAATTACTCAACAAATAGAAATAAATCAAGAAGACGCTTATTATGTTTGGGTGGAAGATGCAAATGGCTGCACGGATATTTCTGAATTAGTTTTTGTAAGTTTGCTTCCTAAAACTGAACTTTTCGTACCAACTGCTTTCACTCCTAATCGAGATGAGCATAACGATTTATTTGTTATAAAAGGAGATTTTATCAATTCTTTTAAAATGGATGTGGTAAATCGTTGGGGAGAAGTTCTTTTTACAACAAATTCCATTGAAAAATATTGGGATGGAAAATTTGAAGGAATAGAAGTTATGCAAGGCACTTACTATTATAATATTACCATTGTAGGACAAGACAAAAAAACTTTTGTAAAACAAGGAACAGTAGAGGTAATTTATTAAAAATAATAAATATGAAAAAAATAATTTATTTTTTGGTATTTCTTTTAGTTTGTATTGAGTCAAATGCACAAACACTTAATTGGAGTGCTATTCAAGCCATTAGTAGCGGAAGTCAAAGTGGTTATGATAGGCCAAGAGTAGTAACAACAGCCAATAATTCCCCTCTTATTATTTGGACAAAAACCAGCTCTCCAAAAAGCGTAAAAGCATCCAAATGGAATGGGACTTCTTTTTCGGCTCCTTACGATATTGTTCCTCCAAGTTTAGAAGTAACTGGCTTTATAGGTCCTGAAATTGCCAGCAAAGGAGATACAGTTTATGTTATTTTCCTCTCGGCCCTTTCACCTAATTACTTTGTTTATCTTATTTCTTCCTTTGATGGCGGACTTACTTTTTCTGATACTGTAAGGGTTTCTGACAATTCCAATACTCATAAATTTGCCATGCCCAATGTTGCAGTAAACACAGATGGAAATCCAATTGTTTCGTATATGGAAAGTTCCTTAACTTGGACCGATTGGGAGCAAATGGTAAAAGTATCTTTTGATTTTGGAAATACTTTTAGCCCTGCTTTTGATGTAAGCGCTTTAGCTCCCGGCGAGCCATGCGATTGTTGCAAATCTTCTTTAGTTGCAAATGGTAATGAGGTTTTCTTGCTTTTTAGAAACAATGATATGGATGTAAGAAATTCATATATAGCCAAATCCTCTGATGGAGGCCTTACTTTCACTACTACAAATGATATTGATAATGCTAATTGGGTTATTGGCTCTTGTCCTTCTACCTCTGCTCAAGGAATGCTTTCAGGGGATTCCATAATTATTGTAAGAAGAAGCGGTGCAAATGGCCAAGATAAACTTTTACTTTCTGCCATAAACTCTACCGATTTACAATACGCCTATAATCATAATATTGACCCAATTAATTTTGGCGTGCAAAATTTTCCTGAGATTGCTGGAAATGGAGATACTATAGGGGTGGTTTGGCAAGATAATCGTAATTCGTATATGGATTGCTTTTTTAGTTATTCCACAACTGGAGCATATAATCTGAGCGGTTCAGCTGTGATGAACGACACCAATAATATTGGCTCACAAACTGATCCGGATATTTGCTTTGCCAATGGCACCTTTTATTTTGTTTATGTCAATGTTGGGGTGCATGAAATTTTATATCGTACTGCTACTTTTGCTTCTAGCACAGCAGTTAGTGAAATAGAAAAAAATCAAATAGGTATTTATCCAAATCCATCAACAGATAAAATAAAAATTACTACTCCATTGCAGGGCGAAATAATTATCAAAAATATAGAGGGTAAGGAAGTTTTAATTTTGACTGAAAACACAAATCAAGCCATTGATATTTCCGTTTTATCTTCTGGAATTTACACCATTGAAATTAAAGGCTTAACCTCAAAATTTATTAAACAATAATATGCGAAAATTAACTTTTCTTTTACTTAATATTTTATGCTCTTTTTCCCTTACTGCCCAAACTACTGATTGGGTAAAATCATTTGGAGGAACAGCCTCAGATAAAGGTATTTCAATAGGTACTGATTCATTAGGCTTTATTTACTGTAGTGGTTTTTTTAATAATGAAGCAACCTTTGGTGGTATAACACTCACCAACTCTAATTTAAGTACTTGGGGAAATAATAAAGAGAATTTTATTTTTAAGATGGATTCACTTGGGAATGTTCTTTGGGCTATTGCTGGAGGAAATCTTTCAGGAAGTTGTTGTGATGATAGAGCGTTAGGTATGCATGTGACACCTGGAGGAGATGTTTTTATTACTGGGACTTTTTGGAGTTCTTATAATATTGGATCTTTAAGTGTTCCTGGAGCTCAGCGAAATAATCATGATAATTCATTATTAGCTAAAATAGATAAGAATGGAAATCCTGTTTGGGTAATTGGTTTTGGTTCTGATAATACTTCAGGTGGTTGTCCTTATCCTATTTATGATGCAGATGATCATTCTTATGATGTTAAAGTAGATAAAGATGGTTTTATTTATGTTACTGGCTTTTTCTCTGGATATAGTGCTGAATTTGATGGTCTTTCTGTTTCTAATCCTGATTGGGGAACCACATGTAAACCTATGGGGTACATTGGTAAGTTAGATGCAAATGGGAATTGGCTTTGGGTAGATAAATTTGATGGAATTAAGGATGATAGAGGTTCTCGTGATAACAGATTAGCAGTTGATCAATTTTCTAATATATATTGTGTTGGTGGATTTGAAAACACTGGAAATTATGGTCCGTATTCTATTACATCAAATGGAGAATGGGATGCTTTTATCTTTAAAATGGATAAAAATGGAAACTGGCTTTGGGCAAAAAATGTAGGAAGTAACAAAACAGATAGAGCAGATGGTATTGCTATTGATGTATGTGATGATATTTATATCACTGGAGAATATCGTAATCCTATGGTATTTCCAGGTGCAAATGCATCAAACGGAACAGATACTTTAAGTCATAAACAGAAAAGAGATGTGTTCGTTGCTAAAATAAATGCTAATGGAGATTGGCAATGGGCCAAAAGAGCAAGAAGTTCAGGAACAGACAAACCATATCAGATGTCAGTGGATGCAAATAAACAAGTTTTTGTTGGAGGAACAATGAAAGGAGAAGCTACTTTCAATACTGGACTAGTTGTTCCTCCTCAGATTCCTGGAGATACCAGTGCTTCTGCTTGGGTCGCTCAGTTGGATGGATCTACAAACACTGGAGATTGGGTTTGGGCAAAAATGGCTGGATGCGATACGGATGATGATGATAGAACCAATGACATTTGTCCGGATGGTTTTGGTAATGTTTATGCAATAGGTTTCTTTGAAGAGTTAGCTAATTTTGATGGCACAATTTTAGATGCAACTGGTAGAAGAAAAGATATTTTTGTTTGGAAAATGAGTATGACTCCAGGTAGTTTTACTGTCAATAATGTTTATGACACTATTTTTGTAGATAGCACGGTTTACAATCCAATGGATTCAGGTATATCAATTATTAGTAGTTTTTATATAAACGGTTGCGATACTATTTTTACCGATTCAATAATCCATAAACGATATGCTGTACGGGTGATGTATGATGTAAATCCTACTGGAACAGCAACTATTGATATTAATGGAAATACAATTAATGCTTTCCCCTTTACGGAGGAATATTTTTATGGAGATGCTGTAAATCTTTCTGCAAATATTCAATCCGGCTGGTATTTTAGTCAGTGGAGTTCTTTAAATAATACATTGAATACAAATGTTACCAATCCTACCAATTTTATCGCTAATGATGACGATACCATTCTATTAGTTATTAATGCAGTTCCTCCTGTTTCAGCATATATTTATGGCGGTGATACCATTTGCACTAATGACAATAGACAAGCGCAAATCACTATTGATTTTGTAGGAGTTGCTCCTTTTACTTTTGTGTATGCTATTGATGGGATAAATCAGCCACAAATTACCACCAATACAAATCCTTATATTATTAGCACCACTACTGATGGAATCTATTCTCTTGCTAATATGTCAGATGCTGTCGGGGTTGGTTCTACAACAGGTTCGGCTATGGTTATTGTGAATAATCCACCAATGGCTATTTTTGATATTATTCCCGATACGGTAACCATTAATTATCCGACAGCCCATTTTGTAGATAAAACAACAGGAAATATTGTGGATTGGTTCTGGAATTTTGGGGATAATGCTCTGGATAGTATGGTTTCAAAGCCCTATCATACATTCCCGGATTCTGTTGGTGTTTACCAGATTACCATGATTATTACAGATGAAAACGGATGCTCGGATACTACCTTTAATAAGCTTTGGGTGGAAAATGAGTTTTGGATTTACCTGCCCAATAGTTTCACACCCGATTTAGATGGAATAAACGATAAATTCTGCCTCAGTTATAATGGGCTTAGAATTAAAACTTTCCAGCTTAACATTTACGACAGAAACAGTGGATTGGTATTTTCCTCCAATAATATTGACGAAATGCTTTGCGAATTAGGAACAAAAGCTTGGGATGGAAATCATAAAGATTCTGGAAAAGAATTACCAATGGGAATGTATGTTTACGAAATTTATTTCCAGGATTTTCAGGGGTGGAAACACCAGGATTCTGGTTACATCTATTTGGTTCGCTAAAAACAAAATCTGTTAAAAACATTTTTCTTTCTTGGTAATTTCTCAGTTGATTTTGTATAAATTAGGGCTTCCTAAAATTGAATAATTGAGTACTTCTAATTTTACTATTTATCGTTCTTCTGCTGGCTCGGGTAAAACCTATACTTTGGCACTGAGTTTTGTGGCGCTTTCCTTGAAAGGAGATACTTTTGGCTATACGGATTACTACCGAAAAATACTGGCCATTACTTTTACTAATAAGGCGGCTGCCGAGATGAAAGAAAGGGTGTTGCACTATTTTAAAGAATTAGCAAACAAAAGTGATAAAGAAAATATTTTAGGATGGCTGAAAGAAGAAACAAATTTAGATAAAGACATCATTTACTCTCGTGCAAAAACAATTCACAAGCATATTTTGCACCATTATGCCGATTTGAGTATTTCCACTATTGATAAATTTACTTACCGTATTGTTCGTACTTTTGCTACTAATTTAGGACTATCGCATAACTTTGAATTGGAGATGGATAATTACAAAATTATTCAGCCAGTAGTTGCCCTGCTTTTAGGAAGGCTGGAAAAAGGTGGTGGAGATTTAACAAATGCTTTGGTGAATTTTGCTCTGCAAAAAGCAGAGGATGGAAAAAGCAGTAATATTGAGCGCGATTTAGAGGAATTTGCTCAGCAACTTTTCAAAGAGGATGTTATTGATTTTATTGATGGCAAAACCCTAAGCATTAAGGATTGTATGCAAATAAGAAAAGATTTGTATTTACAGCAAAACCAATTGGAAGCGAAAGTGCAGTTGTTATCAGCCAATGCAAAAGCATTTTTTACTAAAAATGGTTTTACCAAAGAACATTTTAATAGAGGTACTTTTTACCAACATTTTACAGAAAATATTTTAAATAAGGATGCTAAAAAATGGATTCCCTCAGATGCATTGCTAAGGTATATTAAAAATGGAGAGTGGTATGCCCAAAGCAAGTCGGACGATATAAAGCAATTGGTGGATTTTTACCTTAAAGATTTGCAATCCTTTTTTGATCAGTTATTGGCTTTACTAAAGCCTTATTTTACTAACAAAGCAGTACTGCAAAATATCTACTCTATTGCTGTACTTAATGAGTTGATTCAAGAGGTTAAAAATTATAAAAAAGAACAAAATATTCAGCAGATATCTTCTTTCAATAAGCAAATACATGATGTGGTAGTGGCACAACCTTCTGCTTTTATTTATGAGCGTATTGGCGAGCGGTATAATCATTTTCTGATAGATGAATTTCAAGATACTTCCATTTTACAATGGCAAAATATGTTACCTCTAATTACGGATGCAGTCGATTATGGAAAAAGTTTGGTGGTAGGAGATGGCAAGCAATCTATTTACAGGTGGAGGGCAGGAGAGGTGGAGCAATTTTTACAATTGCCCACTATTTTTAAGGGAGAAAAACTTATTTTTAAACAAGATTGGGAAAATAAATTAAAAGCACATGAGAAGAATAAAAATCTAGAAAAAAATTTTAGAAGCCGTAAGGAAATAATCAAATTTAACAATGATTTTTTTGAGCAATTAAAAACGCTTTTAACGCCCCATTTGCAAGATATTTATAAAGGACAAAAACAGGAATTTGAACATGCAAAAGAAGGGGGATATGTACATCTGGAACTCTTTGGCGATAAGGGAAATGATTTCAAAGATTTGATTTTACAAAGAATGCTTGTCGAAATAAAAAAACTCACAAAAGAAAACGACTACTGCTTGCGCGATATCGCCATATTGTGCAATAGCCGAAAAAGAGTGGCTTTGACTGCTCAGTATCTTGCTGAAAATGGCATAGATGTAGTGTCGAATGAGGGCTTATTGTTGTGCTCATCCGAGAAAGTAAAATTATTGATTGCATCCCTATTTTATTTGCAAAACAAGGAGGGTAAAATTGCAAAAGCTACTATGGTAGAATGTTTTCATAAAGAAAAATTGAGCAGAAATTCCTTGCACAAATTAAATCTAAAATTGAAGGAGCAAAAATCCTTTTTGCAAATGATAAAAGAGGCAAAGTTATCCTTTAATATTCATCAATTTATTGAGCTTCCTTTGTATGAACTTTGTGAGCAACTCATCAGAAATTTGAAAATTGAGGAGGATATTTATGTGCAATTTTTTCTGGATGTAGTACTGAAATATACAGAGAAAAATGACAGTAGTATTTCCGAATTTCTGCTTTGGTGGGAAGATGCAAAAACAAAGGAATCAGTTGTGGTGCCGGAAGAAACGGATGCCGTGCAAATAATGACTATTCACAAAGCAAAAGGATTGGACTTTGATGTGGTGATGATTCCATTTAATTGGGAAGATATGTCTAATAAAAACGAAATTTGGGTGGATACTAGTAGGTATTTCCAAAAATTGAAATCGGCACTTATTAGTAGCAATAAACAATTGGAGTGGAGTCATTTTTCTGATGAATATCATAATGAGAAAAATCTTACCCTTTTGGATATTTTGAATAAATTGTATGTAGCCATGACGCGGCCAAAAGAGCGACTTTATATTTTCAGCAAAAGCTTCCCAAATAAACCAGCAGATGATTTTGATATAAAAGGAAAACTACACAGCTTTTTACATAATTTCAGTAGTACCTATCCTGTAATTGTAGGAGATGCAAATGAAAAGCATCAAGACAAAAAAGAAGGAAAATACCATCCTTTTTCTGTCAAAAAACAAGAAAAAAACGATTGGAGAAATGTTATTTCCTTAAAACACTCTGCTGAGAAAGTGTGGGATGTAGAAAAGCAAAAAGAGAGTGTAGAGTGGGGAAAAATTCTACATTTAGCACTTTTTCAAATTAAGCAAAAAGAGGATATTGAAGTAGTGATTGACACACTTTTTTCCAAAGGAAAATGTGATAAAAGTCAGTATAAGAAATTAAAAAAGCAACTTCCAGTTTTGCTTGAAAGTGAGCAAATTGAAAAATATTTTACCCCAAACTGGCAAGTAAGAGCTGAAAAAGAAATTCTGCTTGAAACAGGAGAAACCTATATTCCTGACCGCTTGGTTTTTCAGGGGAATGAAGTAATTGTAGTTGATTACAAAACAGGTGATAAGGAAAATAGACATCAGACCCAAATCAGGAATTATGCTAATGCCCTAAAAAATATGGGCTATAAAGTGCTTGCTACAGATTTAATTTACACTCAGGATATATTAAAATAATGAGGCCATTTTTAGATAAAATAGCAGAACGATTATTAAAAAAATTCCCGGAGGATATGGGGAATTTAGCGGTAGTATTGCCCAGTAAAAGGGCAGTAGTATTTCTGAAACATTATTTATCAAAAAAGATTTCAAAGCCCATTTTTTTGCCTCAGTTTTTTTCAGTAGAAGAATTTGTGGAGCATCTTTCTGGGCTGAAAGTTTTGGATAACATTTCCTTACAATTTTATCTTTATCAGTCCTATTTGGCACACCCTCCAAAAAATGCAGATTCCTTTGATGAATTCCTAAATTGGAGTAATGTGTTGTTGCACGATTTTAATGAAGTGGATAGAAGTATGGTAGATGCAAAAGCTATTTTCTCAAACTTAAGAAAAGTAAAAGAATTAGAAAATTGGAAGGTTGAGAATTGGAGTATGGCAGAAGAACCCTTAAGCAAAGAGCAAAATAATTTTGTTAATTTTTATCAGCAGATATATGATTGGTATTTGCATTTCAATCAATCTTTATTAACGCAAAATGCTGCTTATCAGGGCATGGCTTATCGCAAGGCAGCAAATGAAATTAAGGAGGTAGAAATTTCTTGGGAAAAAGTATGGTTTGTTGGGCTCAATGCCCTTACAAAATCAGAACAGCAAATAATCGAATATCTAAAAAAAGAGGATATTGCTCGGGTTTTTTGGGATGCAGATAAATTCTATTACAAGAATGAAAATCATGAGGCGGGCGGATTTTTACGTGAGCAAAGAAAAAGATGGAAGGAAGTTGATTTTAAGGGAGTAGGCGATTATTTTTCTAAACCCAAAAAAACATTTGATGTAGTAGCATGTCCAAAAAATATAGCACAAGCAAAGGTAGCAGCCCAAGTCCTAAATGGGTTTTCTGCGCAGGACTTGGATGCATCTAATACTGCTATTATTTTGGCAGATGAGAGTTTATTGTATCCCGTGCTTAATCATTTACCAAAGAAAGTGAAAGAGTTGAATGTAACCATGGGAAGTCCGCTAAAAAACACACCTTTGTATGCCTTGGCCAGTGCACTGATGAGCATGCACATTCATGCACATAATTATCAAAAAAAGGCCTTTTATTACAAAGATGTTATCCGACTTTTGGAACATCCTTATTTTGCAAAAATTTGCAATAAAGATTCATTATTTATCTTAAAAAAAATCATCAATAAAGAGAATTTTGTTTTAATCAGTGAGTCCTTAATCAAAGAGCATATCAAAGATGAATCATTACAATCTTTATTTAATCCTTGGAATTCCGCTAAAGATTCCATTGAAACGCTTGCTCAAATAGTGAGTTTGTTGCGCAAGCCATTGGTTGGCAAAAAAGGAACGATAGAGTCAGAAATACTATTTGTTTTTTCTGAATGTATTATAATTTTAGATAAACTACTAGGGGAGTTAAAGCAAGAAATAGAATTGAAAACCATGCAGAAAATACTGCAACAAATTATCGCCAAAGAAGTCATCCCTTTTAAAGGAGAACCGCTAAATGGGGTGCAACTGATGGGGATTTTGGAAAGCAGAACACTTGACTTTAAAAACGTAATCATGCTATCGGTAAATGAAGGGACGCTTCCAAAAGGAAAAAGTGTGAATTCCTTTATTCCTTATGATATGAAAAAGTATTTTAAGTTACCTACTTATGCCGAAAGTGATGCTGTTTTTGCCTACCATTTTTATAGAATTTTACAAAGAGCAGAACATGTTACTTTAATTTATAATACCCAGACGGATGATTTTGGAAGTGGTGAAAAAAGCCGATTTATCACCCAACTTTTATCCGAGTATACTGCCACTCCAATTAGGGAATGTGTATTTAAAGGCGAGCAATTACAACTTAAAAACAACAATGAAATTACCATAAAAAATACAGGTTTGGAGGATGCTATTTCTTCTTGGGCGAAAAAGGGAGTTTCTCCATCTGCCCTGAATAAATACAGTAATTGTTCCCTGTCTTTTTATTATCATTATTTGGCTAAAATCAGAAAAGATGATGCGGTGGATGAGTTTGCGGATGCTAGTCATTTAGGCACTGCTGTGCATAATGCTTTGGATAGGGTTTATGAAAAGGGCACCCTTAACGAAAAATTAATTGAAACTTGGCAACCAAAGATTTTAAAACAGATAATTCAAGAATACAGAGTAATCCTGAAAAACAATAATTTGGAGGAAGGAAAAAATTATTTGAGTGTAGAAATTGCAAAAAAACTAACGCAAAAATTTTTGGATTTAGAGAAAAAGGAAATACTTAAAGCCAAGCAGAATGGAGAACAACTTACGATAAAAGGATTGGAAGATGATTTAAGTGGGAGTATTCAGCTAAATAACACCACATTTAATTTGACAGGAAGGGTAGATAGGGTAGATGAATTAGGGGATGTATTGCGCATTATTGATTACAAAACTGGAAAGGTGGAGGAGGGTGAAGTAACTTTCTTCAATTGGGACGAACTCTCAGAAAACAATAAGAAGGGCAAGGCCTTTCAACTTCTAATGTATGCTTATTTATATTTAAATAAGAATCCTCAGTATTTGGACAGAAAGGTAATTGCCGGTAATTTTTCCTTCAAAAATTTGAAAGAAGGACTTATTTGTGTTTCAAGGAATAAAACGAACAAAGAGGGTAACAAAAGTAACAGTAAAGAGCAACTTTTGATAACTAAAAAAGTATTGCAAGAGTTTGAAGAGCAGCTCATTCAAATTTTAGATAAAATACAAACAGAAGATTTTGTACAAGTGGAGGATATAAAGGCGTGCAAGTGGTGCGATTATAAACTCATTTGTAATCGATAATTTTATAAATTTGTAAGCAAAAAAAGTAAGAAAATGAAAAAATATTCTCTCCTTTTAGGTTTGATTATTAGCGTGTTATTTACACAAGCTCAAAGCAGGAATTGCGGTACCATGCAGCATTTGGATGAGTTGATACAAAGTGATTTGCAACTTGAGATGCGTATGCAACAAGAAGAATCTGCGATTCAGCAATGGATAAATAATCAACCAGAGGGTTTCATATCCTCAGTAGTTATCACTATTCCAGTGGTCGTGCATGTTATTTATAAAACTTCTTCACAAAACATATCCACCGCACAAGTGCAATCGCAAATTGACATATTGAATGAAGATTTTAGAAAATTAAATTCTGATGCATCTTTAGTTCCTTCAGCATTTTCTGGTGTAGCAGCCGATTGTGAGATAGAATTTTGTTTGGCTGTTAGGGATCCAAACGGTAATATAACAACAGGAATTACTAGAACATATACTACTACCTCAAGTTTTTCTGGATATACAAGTATGAAATATTCAAGTAGTGGTGGGCATAATGCCTGGAATACATCCGATTACTTAAATATTTGGGTATGTAATTTAAGTAGTGGTCTTCTAGGATTCGCTACTTTTCCAGGAGGTAATGCAAGTACAGATGGTGTTGTTTGTGATTATGCTTATTTTGGCGATATAGGTACAGCAACTTACCCTTATCATTTAGGAAGGACAGCAACCCATGAGGTAGGACATTATTTGAACCTTTGGCATATTTGGGGAAATTCAAATTGTGGAAATGATTATTGTAATGATACACCAACTCAACAAACTTCAAATTATGGATGTCCTACTTTTCCTTCAACATCTAGTTGCAGTGGGAATGGCAACAATGGAGACATGTTTATGAACTATATGGACTATACTAATGATGCATGTATGTATATGTTTTCAGATGATCAAAAAACAAGAATGCAAGCAACCCTAAACGGAAGCCGTTCTTCTTTACAAACTTCAAATGGCTGTGTACCTGTAAATGTACCGATTGTGTTGAGCGCATCAATTACGGATGCAAGTTGTAATGGAAGTGCAGATGGTAGTATTGATTTAAGCGTAAGTGGTGGACTTGCTCCTTTTACTTATTCATGGAATAATGGAGCAAGTACTCAAGATATTTCTAACCTGGCAACAGGGAATTATACAGTTAGTGTAACAGATGCACAAGGACAAGTAGAAACTGCAACTTATACTATTGTTGAGCCAACTCTTATTAGCATAAGTTATAATGTAACAAATACTTCTGCTCCTGGCATGAGTGATGGCGCGATTTATACCAGTACAACAGGAGGGACTCCTCCTTATACCTATTATTGGGTATCGCCCTATTCCACTAATCAAAATTTGATTAATATCCCTGCTGGCACCTATATTTTTTATGCTATTGATGACAATAATTGTTTTGCTACCTCATCTATATTAGTAGAAAATGGCACGCTTACTCCTATTTCTGTTTCAGTAAATATTACTCATCTGAATTGCAATGGAGATGGAAATGGTAGTATTGATTTAAATGTTAGTGGTGGTATATTACCCTATAATTTTTTATGGAATAATGGCGCTACAACAGAGGATTTAACAAACCTTAGTGGAGGAAATTATACAATAAGTATTACAGATGCTTCCGGACAAACTTTTTCGGCTACTTATACAGTTGTTGAGCCAGCCCCAATTAATATTAGCTATAATATTACAAATGCCTCTTCAGTTGGGGCTAATGATGGTGCTATTGATTTAACAGTTAGCGGAGGCACAACCCCTTACTTATATTATTGGAATACAAGCCCAACACAAAACACACAGAATATTTCTAATTTGACCGCTGGTACTTATACGGTTTGGGTAGTTGATGCTAATAGTTGCATTGCTACAATAGCAATTACTGTTTCTGAAAATACGACTATAATTTGTAATAGCCCTATTCCAACTGGCTTAAGTGTAACAGACTTAACCCATGACAGGGCAAAAGTTAATTGGTTGGATGCAAATACATCACTTTGTTTGGTAGAGATGTACAGAATTCAATATAGAGAACTAGGAACATTCGTATGGAGTACAAAAACTGCATTGGGTTCTGGTCTTTGTAATTTTGGATTGACTACTACTAGCAAAATGTTATGGAACTTAACTCCATCTACTACTTATGAGTATAGAGCAAA
>DUAL01000249.1 GCA_012960835.1 Flavobacteriales bacterium
AATAATACAGTGAAAAACAATATTATCCTTTCCAATAAAATGTATAAGTTCAGTTTCTTCATTTTTCCAGTAACCTTCCCAATTCTTGCCGTTATCTTTTGCCCATTGTTTGGTTGCTGAAATGTAACCAATAGGAGCGTCTAACCAAACATATAATACTTTTCCATCCCCATCTTTCACAGGAACTTTTACTCCCCAATCCAAATCACGCGTCATTGCTCGGGCTTTTAGTCCACCATCAATCCAGGATTTGCATTGCCCTAAAACTTGACTCCTCCACTTCTTTGGATTATGATGATTCTCCCCTTCTAATATTCCGTCTTCAATCCAAGGTTTTAACCATATTTCATGATCTTGCATTGGCAAATACCAATGGGTTGTTTCCTTTTTTATAGGAGCATTTCCACTCAAAGTTGATTTCGGATTGATGAGTTCATTGGGGCTCAGTGCCGAACCGCATTTTTCGCACTGATCTCCAAAAGCTTCCTCCGCTTTACATTTTGGACAGTCGCCCGTAATGTATCTGTCGGCTAAAAACTGCTTGTTTTTTTCATCATAAAATTGCTCAGAAGTTTTTTTTGTAAATGCTCCTTTCTGCTCCAAAGTTTTGAAAAATTCTTGTGCAGTTTCGTGGTGTAATTTTTCAGAAGTTCTGTGGTAAATACTAAAATTAATTCCAAAATCTTCAAAAGATTTTTTGTTGATATTGTGGTATTTATCTACAATTTCTTTAGGAGAAATTCCATCTTTTTTTGCTTGTAATGTGATTGCAGCACCATGTTCGTCAGAGCCACAAATAAAAACAACATCATGTCCTTTTGCTTTTAAATATCTAACATAAATATCTGCAGGTAAATAGGCTCCAGAAATATGTCCAAGATGAATGGGCCCATTTGCGTAAAGTAGTGCAGATGTAACTGTGTATCTTTTTGTGCTCATTTCTCTCTAAAAAAAATTATTTTCGCAAATATAAGTTTTTAACAGCATTTATGATTATTCCACTAAAATTAAAAGTAGGAGATAAAATAGGAATTATTTCTACCGCACGAAAAATTTCTTTGGAAGAACTAAGCCCTGCAATTAACACTTTGGAAAGTTGGGGGCTAGAAGTAGTTTTAGCCGAAAATCTTTTTGAAGAAGATAATCAGTTTGCTGGGGCTGTAAAACAAAGAACAACTGATTTACAATCTATGATTAATAATGACAAAATCAAAGCAATTTTGTGTGCAAGGGGCGGTTATGGCACGGTTCAAATTATTGATAATATTGATTTCACCAATTTGAAAAAAAATCCAAAATGGATTGTGGGTTATAGTGATGTAACCGTTTTGCATTCTCATTTGCATAATTTAGGGGTTGCCTCTATGCATGCTACTATGCCGAAAAACTTTGCAACAAATACAAAAGATGCTTTGAAGAGTTTGAAAAAATCACTTTTTAGAGAGGAAACTATTGTAGAATGTGATCCCCATCCTTTCAATAAAAAAGGAAGAATTGAAGCGGAAATTGTTGGCGGAAATTTATCTATTTTGTATTCATTGTTAGGTTCTGATTCAGATATAGACACGGATGGGAAAATACTATTTATGGAAGATTTGGATGAGTATTTATACCATATTGACAGAATGATAATGAATCTTAAAAGAAATGGTAAATTTGAAAATCTAAAAGCTTTGATTGTAGGAGGAATGAGTGATATGAATGACAATGATATTCCCTTTGGGAAAACGGCTGAACAAATAATTTTAGAGCATACAAAAGATTATGATTTCCCTATTTGTTTTGGGTTTCCTGCTGGGCATATAAACGATAATAGCGCCATTGTATTTGGCGTAAAATCCTTATTAGAAATTTCTGCAAAAAAAGTAAGATTAACTTACCCCTATTAAACCAATTCCTAATTGAAAAACTGTATTTTCGCATCTCATGAAAAAGATTAGAAATTTTTGCATTATTGCCCATATTGACCATGGGAAAAGCACCCTTGCTGATAGGCTTTTGGAATTTACTGGCACGGTTTCCAAAAAAGATGCGCAAGAGCAACTTTTGGATAATATGGATTTGGAACGCGAAAGAGGAATAACTATTAAGAGCCATGCTATTCAAATGGAACATGATGGCTATATCCTTAACTTGATAGATACTCCCGGACATGTCGATTTTTCTTATGAGGTTTCCCGCTCTATTGCAGCTTGTGAAGGCGCTTTACTTATTGTGGATGCTGCTCAGGGAATTCAGGCACAAACCATTTCCAATTTGTATTTGGCATTGGAAAACGATTTGGAAATTATCCCTGTTGTGAATAAAGTGGATTTACCATCAGCAGAACCGGAAGTAGTTGCCGATCAAATTATTGATTTAATTGGCTGCACGGAAGATGAAATAATTCCTGCAAGTGCAAAAACAGGAATTGGGATTGAAAATATTTTAAAGGCAATTATTGAAAGAGTTCCCCCTCCAAAGGGTGATATAAACAAACCCCTTCAAGCAATGATTTTTGATTCAGTTTACAATCCTTTCAGGGGGATTGAAGCCTATTTCAAAATACTAAATGGAGAAATCCAAAAAGGAGATAAAGTAAAGTTCATTGCCACTGGAAAGGAATATTTTGCAGATGAAATTGGCGCATTAAAATTTAAGCAAGAACCAAAAAAGAAGATGAGTGCCGGTGAAGTGGGCTATATCATTTCTGGAATTAAAGAGGCGAAAGAAGTGAAAGTTGGGGATACCATTACCTCTGTTGAAAATCCTGCAACTGAGGCCATACAAGGTTTTGAGGATGTGAAACCAATGGTGTTTGCAGGAATTTATCCAGTGGATACGGACGACTATGAAGAGCTGAGAAATTCCATGGAAAAACTCCAACTAAATGATGCTGCCCTTACATACGAGCCAGAATCCTCTACCGCTTTGGGTTTTGGTTTTAGGTGTGGTTTTTTGGGAATGCTTCACATGGAAATTATTCAGGAAAGATTAGAAAGGGAGTTTGACATGACCGTTATTACAACTGTGCCAAATGTATCTTATTTTGCCTATACTACAAGGGGTGAGAAATTGGCCATACATAATCCTTCCGATTTGCCTGACGGCAGCATTTTGGATTATGTGGAAGAGCCATACATTAGAGCTCAAGTTATTACAAAATCTGATTTTATTGGCACCATAATGACCCTTTGCATTGGGAAAAGAGGGGAACTAAAAAACCAGGTTTATTTAACAACCGATAGGGTGGAACTTTCTTTTGAAATGCCACTTGGCGAAATTGTTTTTGATTTTTACGATAAGCTCAAAACCGTTTCAAGGGGATATGCATCTTTTGATTATCACCCACTGGATTATAAACGTTCTAATTTGGCAAAGTTGGATATTCTGTTAAATGGCGATCAAGTAGATGCCCTTTCGGCACTTATTCACAGAGACCATGCTTATGATTTCGGGAAAAAGATATGTGTGAAATTACGTGAACTTATTCCTAGGCAACAATTTGACATTGCTATTCAGTCGGCAATTGGATCAAAAATTATATCGCGTGAAACGGTAAAAGCCCTACGAAAAGATGTAACGGCAAAATGTTATGGAGGTGATATTACTCGGAAAAGGAAATTGTTGGAAAAACAAAAGAAGGGGAAAAAACGAATGAGGAAAGTGGGGAATGTTGAAATTCCACAGAATGCTTTTATGGCAGTGCTAAAATTGGATGGTTAAATTATTATTTTTAAAAAACTATAAATATGTCAGGACATAGTAAGTGGGCAAACATAAAACACAGAAAAGGGGCACAAGATGCCAAGCGTTCCAAAATTTTTACTCGAATAATTAAAGAATTAACGGTAGCCGTAAAAGCAGGCGGATCTGAACAAGAAACAAATCCAAGATTACGTACAGCAATGCAAAATGCCAAAGGGACAAATATGCCAAAAGACACCATTGAAAGAACGATAAAAAAGGCAAGTGGTGTGGATGGAACATCATATGAGGAGGTCACTTTTGAAGGATACGCTTCTAATGGAATAGCGGTTTTTGTAGAATGCACTACCGATAATAACAACAGAACGGTTGCAAATATCAGGGCAATATTTAGTAAATATGGTGGCCATTTGGGGACTAATGGTTCTTTGGAATTTCTTTTTGTTAGAAAAGGAGTGTTTACCATTGCTTTGGAAAATGTGGGCTTGGAAATGGAAGAATTTGAAATGGAATTGATTGATGCTGGTTTAGAAGAAATAGAGAAAGAGGATGATATTATTTTGGTTTATACTGACTTTGCGGACTTTAGTGCCATGCAAAAAAAATTAGAAGAATTGAGAATAGAAGTGCATTCGGCTGAATTGCAAAGAATCCCAACCACTAGCAAAACACTTGGTGTAGATAAATCAAAATCAGTTCTGAAAATGATTGATAAGTTTGAAGATGATGAGGATGTGCAGCATGTATTTCATAATATGGGATTGACTGATGAAATTTTAAAGGTAATGGAGGAATAATGGATTTTATTCGTCTAAACGAACATATAACCCTATCAGAGATTACACCAAAAGATATTGACTCCTTTGTAGAATTTCTTAATGAAAAGGAAATTTACATTAATACCCTTACCATCCCATTCCCATACACCAAAGAAAATAGTGAATGGTTTGTTTCTTTTGTAAAAAAGAATAAAAAGGAGCATGGCAGAATAATAAACTGGGCGATTAGAAATAAAGAAGAAAAACTAATTGGTGTCGTAGGTTTTGATAATGGAATTGACGGACATAAAGCTGAAATTGGTTATTGGTTAGCCAAGCCTTATTGGAAGAAAGGGATTATGTCAGAGGCCGTAAAAAAAATATGTGAGATTGGTTTTAATGAATTTGGATTAAGTAGAATTACAGCTAATGTTTTTGAGCAATATATAGGTTCAGCAAGAGTGGTAGAAAAATGCGGTTTTACTCTAGAAGCAGCATGTTTAAAAAACTATTACAAGAAGGACGGAAAATTATACGCGAAAACGATTTAATAAATGAATGTATTAATATTAGGAAGTGGAGGAAGAGAGCATGCATTTGCATGGAAAGTGTCACAAAGCAGTTTGTGTAAAAAATTATTAGTGGCACCTGGAAATGCTGGAACTAATGAGTTAGGAACTAATGTTGAAATTGGAGTTAACGACTTTGAAAGTATTAAAAAATTAGCCCTTGAGGAAGATATTGATATGCTTATTGTTGGCCCGGAAGATCCATTGGTAAACGGTATTTTCGATTTCTTTAATGGAGATGAATCCTTAAAACACATCACTGTAATTGGGCCTTCAAAACAAGGGGCAAAGCTGGAGGGAAGTAAAGAATTTGCCAAAGAGTTTATGCAAAGGCACGATATTCCCACAGCAAAATACCAAGCATTTACAAAAGATAATCTGGAAGAAGGTTATGCTTTTTTAGAAAGTTTAAATGCCCCTTATGTTTTAAAGGCAGATGGTTTGGCAGCAGGAAAAGGCGTATTGATTTTGGAGAATTTGGAAGAAGCAAAAAAGCAGCTGAAAGCAATGGTTGCTGATGCCAAGTTTGGGAAGGCAAGTTCGACAGTTGTTGTGGAAGAATTTTTAAGTGGTATTGAACTTTCTGTATTTGTGCTTACAGATGGGACTTCCTATAAAATTTTACCTTCTGCAAAAGATTATAAAAGAATTGGAGAGGGAGATACTGGTCTGAACACAGGTGGAATGGGAGCCATATCGCCAGTACCTTTTGCCGATAGATTTTTCATTGAAAAAGTGGAAACAGAAATTATAAAACCAACCATTCACGGCTTGAAAGAAGAAGGAATTGTATATCACGGATTCATTTTTATCGGGCTAATTGTAAGTGGAAATGATGTCAAAGTAATTGAGTACAATGTGCGAATGGGCGATCCAGAAACAGAAGTAGTTATTCCTAGAATAAAATCCGATTTACTGCATTTATTTCAAGGAATTGGAGACGGCACTTTTAGTGAAAAAGATTTGCATATTGATGAGGATACGGCCGCAACCGTGATGCTTGTATCTGGTGGCTATCCTGAAAAATATGAAAAGAGGAAAGTGATTGCTGGTTTAGATGATGTGGAAGGAAGTATTGTTTTTCATGCGGGGACTAAACAGGAAGAAGATGCTGTTTTAACAAATGGAGGCAGGGTTTTAGCAGTTACTTCTTTTGGGGAAAACATAGAAGATGCACTTAACAAATCATTCGTGAATGCGGAAAAAATTAACTTTGAAGGTAAGTATTACCGAAAAGATATTGGTTTTGATTTAAGATGAACTGTGCTCCTGCCCATCTTTTTTGTGCTTTATCATTTTTAAGGTCCATACAACCAAAAAAGTAAAGATTACTAATACATAAAAATAATTTATCTTGTTACCTATTGTAGGCATAAAATCAAAAATATAACCAAAAAAATCAGCTATACCGTAAAAAAATTTATTCATTATATAAATTTAAAATTCTTTGGCAAAAATAATTAATTATTAGAATCTAACTTAAATGTTCCTGAAAAATTTAAAACAGACAAACCCTATTAGCATTGTATTTTTTATGGTTTTTGCTATACTGTTTTGGTGTTTGCCAATTTTTACAAATAGGCTTTCTGATATTTATCCCCACACCTTTTTTTCGGCAACTACTATTTTTATTTTAGGGCTATTTCTGCCTCTTTTGCAATCTGTTGGTTTGAATAATTTGATTTATGAAAAAGACGTGATAAAGAAAAACAGTTTGGTTTTGGCTCCGGTTTTTTTATTACTTACTACTCCTTTTATTACCCAAGTAGACTCTTGGATAATTTCCCTTTTCTTGCTTTTTTATCTCAATGCTTTATTTTCTTCCTACCAAAAGGATAGGCCATTTTCTGAAAGTTTTAATGCTAATTTTTTGCTAGGGACAATTGTTCTGTTCTACTCTGATATTTTATTATTGTTTCCTTTAATCATAGTTGCTTTTCTTACCTTTCGCAATATGAGTTGGAGGAGCATTCTTATTTCATTAATTGGGCTTGCTCTCCCAATTTTATTTTATTGGATTTATACTTTTATATTTGGGTATTCCTTTGTATTTAATGTGCCCACATTTAAGCTTGTTTCACTCTCCGTTCCAATAATTAACACTTTATCCTATGCCGAAATTATTTGGTATACTGTTGTGATGATTATTCTTTTATTTTCCTTTCTCGAACTTGTATTGTGGATATATAAAAAAAGTATTCGCTCCAGAAAATCCTTTTTCATAATACTTGCTTATTTTATTTTACTTCTGTTTATTAATATTGATGGTTCTTATTTTTTAGCCCTTACGCCAATTAGCATAGTAGTGGCTAACTTTTTTGTGTATTCCAAACGAAAAAGATTAACAGAGATTTTGTTCTTACTTTTTTTATTAGCTTCCGTTTATTATCGAATTTCGATTTAAATATTTTATTTTTGCACTAAATTAAAAACAATAAAAATGAAATTTGGAGTAGTTATTTTTCCTGGTTCTAATTGCGATATGGATATGATTTATGTGCTTGAAAGTATCCTCAAAAAAGAGGTGGTAAAGCTTTGGCATAAGGACACTAATTTGCAAGAATGTGACTTTATTATTTTACCTGGCGGATTCTCATTTGGTGATTATTTGCGCTCTGGTGCTATCGCTAAATTCTCGCCCATAATGAAAGAAATAATTGGCTTTGCAAATGCAGGAGGATTTGTAATGGGCATTTGTAATGGATTCCAAATTTTGTGCGAAACAGGGCTTTTGCCAGGAGCGCTTCTGCATAATACCAATCATAAATTCATTTGTAAAAATATTCATCTAAAAACCATTTCAGATAATAGTATTCTAACCAATATGATTGGGGATAAATCATTAAAAATGCCGATTGCACATGGTGAAGGGCGATATTTTGCAGAGGCAAAAACAATAGCAGAATTAGAAACTAACGACCAAATTCTTTTCAAATATTGTAATGAAAAAGGCGAGATAACTGAGGATTCAAATCCTAATGGTTCAATAAAAAATATTGCGGGTGTTTGCAATAAAGATCGCAATGTTTTTGGCATGATGCCACATCCCGAACGAGCTGCTGACATTGAACTTAAAAGCACAAATGGAAGAAAATTGTTTGAAAGTATTTTGTCAAAAACTCTTGCTTAAATAAATTTATTTTATTACAATCTGATTCTCTTTTTTTGCCTTCTAAAACCCCTAAAATATTTCTGCTTTTTTTGACCAAAGTGAACTCATCTCAAAATCAACCGAAATTTAGTATGGTTGAAAAAATTGTTAAAAAACAATTTCACTTGCTATAAATACAGCCCTATTCTTTCTTAAAATTGTAACAATTAAATTTAATAGTACAAATACACCCCATTTAATAAGAGAAAATTTAATAAGAGAAAGTAAAATGACAGTTAAAACCAAAGCCACAGAGGAAGTGTTTGCAAAAAATGTAAATACAAAAACATTTACTTATGAAGATGTACTAAAGGCAAGCATTGAATATTTTAATGGAGATGAATTAGCTGCTACTACCTGGATGAATAAATATGCAATGACTGATAATGACGGTGAATTTGTAGAGAGCTCTCCAGATGATATGCACAACCGAATGGCTAAAGAATTTGCAAGGATTGAAAATGATTACACTTTGCGTTATGATTTAAATGGGGGGGCAAAATTCCTCTCGGAATACGGACAACAAAGAGGACCACTAACAGAGGAGAAAATTTACAATCTCTTTAAAAGGTTCGGCTATATTATTCCACAAGGAAGTGTGATGAGTTCGCTTGGGAATCATTATAAATTGGCTTCCCTTTCTAATTGTATCGTAGTGCCTGAAATGCACGATTCTTATGGCGGTGTTTTTTATACTGACCAACAATTAGCACAATTATTTAAAAGAAGATGTGGTGTTGGGGTGGATATTTCAAACCTACGGCCATCAGGGTCTAAAGTTTCTAATGCAGCAGGGAGTACTTCTGGTGCTGTTTCCTTTATGAATCGTTTTTCAAACACAACAAGAGAAGTTGCTCAAAATGGGAGAAGAGGAGCATTAATGCTTTCCATGGATATCGCACATCCTGATATAGAGGATTTTATTACCATTAAACAAGATTTGCAAAAAGTAACAGGCGCAAACATTTCTATTCGCCTTTCGGATGAGTTCATGAAAGCGGTAGATAATAACAAGCAATACACCCACCGTTGGCCAATCGATTCTGACAATCCTAAGTTTACCAAAACCATAAATGCGAAAGAGCTTTGGGATACAATAATTAAATGCGCCCATAATACAGCTGAACCTGGTTTAATATTTTGGGACAGACAACATTGGTATTCAACATCATCCGTTTATCCTGGATATGAAAATACTTCAACAAATCCTTGTTCTGAGATTGCAATGCAAGGAGGGGATAGTTGCAGATTAATAGCTATCAATCTTTTTAAGTTTGTTGAAAATCCTTTTACAAAAGATGCTAAGTTTAATATGGATAATTTCTACAGAGCAACTTATGAAGGACAAAGATTAATGGATGATTTGGTTGATTTGGAAATAGAGGCAATTGGTAGAATCTTAAAAAAAGTAGAAGATGATGATGAGCCGGAAAACATAAAGGGCGTAGAAAAAGAAACTTGGGAACTTTTGCTAAAAACTGGAAAAGAAGGAAGGAGAACTGGTTTAGGATTTACGGCTCTTGCTGATATGGTTGCGGCATTGGGCATGGCAATTGATTCTGATAAGGCGATTGAGAAAGTAGAGGGTATAATGAAAGAAAAATGCAGAGCAGAATTTGATAGTTCCATAGATATGTCATTGGAAAGAGGAAGTTTTGTTGGCTTTGATGCGAAAATTGAAAAAACATCAGAATTTGTACAAATGCTAGAAAAAGAATTGCCGGAAGTTTATAATAGAATGATGGAGCACGGTAGAAGAAATATTTCCATTAGTACGGTTGCGCCAACAGGAACTTTGAGTATGCTCGCCCAAACATCATCAGGAATTGAGCCCGTATTTATGACGCATTACAAAAGAAGAAGAAAACTGAATGAGCAGGACAGAGAAGCAAAAGTAGACTTTATTGATGATACGGGAGATAAGTGGCAGGAATTTACTGTTTACCACCACAACCTAAAAAAATGGATGGAGATTACTGGGGAAACAGATATTACAAAAAGCCCTTACGCAGGTTCAACTGCACCTGAAATTGATTGGGATAAAAGAGTTGAAATGCAAGCGGTAGTACAAAAATATGTTACACACTCCATTAGCTCTACAATCAATTTACCAAATGATGTATCGCTTGAAAAAGTTAGCACCATCTATATGAACTCCTGGAAACAGGGTTTAAAAGGAATAACGGTTTATCGTGATGGTTCTCGATCTGGAGTTTTAGTGTCTGCTGATGATAAACAAGATAATGTTTTAGAAAACACGGAATTTAAAGAAACCCGTGCGCCATCACGACCAAAAAAATTAGATGCAAAAGTAGTTCGTTTCCAGAATAATAAAGAAAAATGGATTGCTGTTGTCGGACTAATGAATGGGCGGCCATATGAAATTTTTACAGGGAAAACAGAAGATGTTTTTGTAGTGCCCCAAGTAGTAGAATATGGATGGGTAATTAAAACAAAAAAGGAAGATGGCAGAACGCAATACGATTTTCAGTATGAAGATAAGGAAGGATATAAAATTACTATGGGTGGATTATCCCGTTCATTTGATAAAGAATTCTGGAACTATGCAAAGTTAATTTCAGGGGTATTGCGCCATGGGATGCCTCTACATTATGTTGTTGATTTGATTGGGAAAATGAACCTTTATGATGATAACATCAACACCTGGAAAAGTGGTGTGGTAAGGGCGCTAAAAACATTTATTCTTGATGGCACAAAAGTATCAGACCATACCTGTGGGGAGTGCGGAGATGAAGGATTAGTTTATGAAGAGGGCTGCCTTAAATGTGTAAGTTGTGGTTATAGTAAATGCTGATAAGCTTACATTTATCTTGATAATTAAACCCACCAAATAGGTGGGTTTTTTTGTATCTTGCTTTATGTCTATTTGGGAAAATACCAAATCAGTAGTAGAAGATTTTATCTCTTTATTTTATCCAGAATTATGTTTGATTTGTAATGAAAATCTGCTAAAAGAGGAAGAGTGTGTTTGTATAGCATGCCTTCACCAAACCCAAAAAACGGATTGTTTTTTACAAGAAGAAAATGAGGTGAGCAAACGATTTTGGGGCAGAGTGAAGCTTGAAAATGCAGCTGCACTTTTTCAGTTTAAAAAGCAAGGTAATGCCCAAAAATTAATCCATCCATTAAAATATGAAGGAGGTAAAACAATTGGTGTTTTTCTGGGGAAACAAATAGCTTATGCCATAAGGGATAGTAAGTTTTTTGAAGGCATTGATCTTATTATGCCCGTACCATTACATCCGAAAAAAGAAAAAATAAGAGGTTATAATCAAAGTAAGTATATTGTAAAAGGTATAAATAAAATTTTGAAATTAGAAGTGAGTTTCAAATCCTTAATTCGAATTGAAAATACCGATTCACAAACTAGAAAAAAACGATTTAGTCGTTGGGAAAATATGATGCATTCATTTGCCTTGAGGCATCCCTTAAAAATCAAAAACAAACATATATTATTAGTGGATGATGTGGTAACAACCGGCTCTACAATGGAGGCATGTGCACAGAAACTATTAGAAGTAGAAGATGTTAAAGTTAGTATTGTTACTATTGCGGTGGTCTAATTTTTTTTGGTTAATGTTTATTCGTTTATTTGTAATATGAAATTATACCTATCCATTTTTATCGTTTTACTACTAAGCAGTTGTGCAAATATGGTAGCGCCAACTGGTGGTGAAAAGGACATGGATGCCCCTGAGATTTTGAATATTATTGAATCTGTTGGAAAGGAAAGCGGCCAATTAGATAAAATTTATTTTTTATTTGATGAGCACATTGCGCTTAATCAGTGGGAAGAGCATTTTTATATTTCTCCACCAATAAAAAAACGCATAGTAAAAAAGATAGCAGGCAAATCGTTGGAGTTGCATGTTGAAGATACTTTGATGGGAAATACCACTTATTTGCTTTCTTTAGATAATTGTATAAAAGATATAAATGAGGGAAATGTAGTTGAAGATTTACAATTGCTCTTTTCTACTTCTGAAAATGTGGATTCCTTAAAATTAAGCGGGAAATTGAAAAATGCCTATACTTTAGAGGTGGTTGAAAATGCTTGGATTATGCTATTTGATAAAAGCATAAATGACTCTATCATTTTTAAGGGGACGCCTAATTATATTGCAAAAACAGATAAAGATGGCAACTTCCATTTTCCAAATTTGAACGCTAATGATTACAAAATTATTGCTTTGACTAATTTTGATTTTATTTATAATGAGAAAGAATTAATTGCCTTTTCTGACAAATTGATTAATGCTAAAACAGACAGTTTTATTTCACTTTTGGCTTTCGATCCTATTGTAGAAATAGATTCTGTAATTGTCGATACTTTAACCGCTTTAACCGACAGCAGTAAAACCGATAGTGTGCTTGTGGAAAGCATTACCTATGGAAAATTAGAAATTTTAACTCCCACCAATTCCCCATGTGTTTTTCAACTATTACAAAACAAAAAAGTAATTAGCAAATTTGTGTTTGCTGCAAAACCTTATGCTTTATTAGATATAATTCCCGGGAAATACCAATTAAAATATATTGCAGATGCTAATGAGGATGGAATTTGGAACACTGGAAATTGGGAAAGCAAAACACAGGCCGAAAAAGTAACCAATTACCAAACTGAAATTACAATTCGTTCCAATTGGGATTTGGAATTGGAGTGGGAATTAGAGTAGTGTAAAATCATCTCTGTCTTGTAAAAAGTTCATTTGTCTTCTTTTGAGTTTCAAATCATCCAGACTCAAATTTATTTGCAAAACTTCTACTTTATTTTCAGTAGTAGAAAGTAGTTCTTTTCCAAAAGCATCAAAAACTTTACTATGTCCATTAAAAGGGGTTCCGTTTCCATCCTCTCCAACTCTATTTACGCCAATAGTATAGGATTGATTTTCTATAGCACGAGCTTTTAAAAGTGTGTCCCAAGCATCAATTCGCTTTACAGGCCAATTGGCTAAATAAATTAAAATATCATAATCTACATTATTTCTGCTAAAAACTGGGAAACGTAAATCGTAACAAATAAGAGGGCAAATTTTCCATCCATCTACCTCAACAATCAACCTTCCTACTCCTTTTGCTATATGTTTTTCTTCTTTTAGTAAAGAGAATAAATGATGTTTATCGTAAGTATGTATTGC
>DUAL01000250.1 GCA_012960835.1 Flavobacteriales bacterium
ATTTTGGGTGTGTAGATAATGAGCATCTGTATTTGAAGTTTGAATGATTTAATTTGCGAATAAAAATAACAAAAAAAGGCTTGACCCTATTGGGCTAAGCCTTTTATTCTTTAAAAAATAATTTCCTTTTTAGGATAGTGAGCTGAGATATTTAGCTAATTTTGATTTCAAATTAGAGGCTTTATTCTTATGAATAATATTCCTTTTTGCTAATTTATCGAGCATAGCTACTACCTTAGGAAATAGCTCAGCTGCTTCCTTTTTGGAAGTTAATGCTTTTAACTTTCTAACTGCATTTCTTGCAGTTTTATGAAAGTATTTATTAAATAATCTTCTTTTTTCAGATTGTCTAATTCGTTTGATTGCAGATTTATGATTTGCCATAATTAAAATATTTTAGTAGCCCGTAGGGGATTCGAACCCCTGTTACCAGGATGAAAACCTGGCGTCCTGACCTGACTAGACGAACGGGCCATTTTTCAAAAAAACAGTTTGCAAATTTATACTATTTTTCATTTTCAGCAAACACTTACTTGCGTTTATTTTTCAAAAGAAAATTTGTAGCCCAACCGCTTTGCCGTTCTTATTTTTTGGTTTTCATTCATCTCTAAAATTTGATGAACAGAAACCACATTTACATCATTAATATTTGGTGTTTGTAAATCAAAATTTAAAGAATAAATCATTGCTGAATTTATAATCTTATCTAACTCCTTTTTATTTATTTTCTGATTCACAAAGTCCTTAAACAAAAAGCCCAACTGCTTATCCCCCTCTATAAAAAAGTGAGAATCTTTATTGATAAAAATCCGAGCAATCAGATAGCCCTCATCATTCATTCTATTGTATTTTAAGGAATCAGAAAGAAAATTATAGATATGAATCACTCCACAAAAACTTCTCAATTTATCTTCTTTCACATATTTTGTTTTATGAATAGCATGATTAGATGGAAAATCAAACACATTAGAATGCATATGAAAAAGTAAGGTGTCTCCTGAAAATTTTAACTGAGCTTCAAACTTTCCTTTTGAAGAATACAAAACCTTAACACATTTATCTTTGCTAGCAATTTTTTTTGTCAAACTGCTTGCTTTTGCTTTCAACAGTTTCTGCAAATCAGAAAAAACCACTTGTGTTTTTCGATAAACAGCTTGCTTTGTGCATGCCTTTTGCTTTAATAAATCAATTATCTCATTCTCCATTTTAATAGGATTTTGCAAATAACACCCTTTGATTGGATGGTTTTCCGCTAAAAACACATTCACCTGATTCTCCCGTTTTTTCTAGTGGAATGCATCTTATTGTAGCTTTTGTTTCTTGTTTAATTAATTCTTCTGTTTCGCTCGTTCCATCCCAATGGGCATACACAAATCCCCCCTCATTAATCAGTTTAACAAACTCCTTTTTTGAATCTGCTTTATAGGTTTTTTCTTCACGGAAAGTAAGTGCTTTTTTATACAAATTATCTTGAATTTGCGACAATAAATGCTCTACCTTATTTTCAATATCAGTAATTTGATAGGCCTCTTTTTCCAAAGTATCCCTACGAGCTATTTCAATTGTCCCATTTTCTAAATCGCGCGCCCCTAAAGCTAAACGGAGGGGCACTCCTTTCAATTCATATTCAGCAAATTTCCAACCTGGCTTGTGTGTATCCCTGTTATCAAACTTAACTGATATTCCTTTTTCTTCTAATGCTTTTTTTACTTTATTAGCCACTTTTGAAACAGCCTCCAATTGCTCCTCCCCTTTATATATTGGAACAATAACTACTTGGAATGGCGCTAATTTTGGAGGTAATACTAAGCCATAATCATCAGAATGTGTCATGACTAACGCTCCCATTAAACGAGTTGACACTCCCCATGAAGAAGCCCAAACATATTCTTGTTTTCCTTCCTTAGTTGCAAACTTTACATCAAAAGCTTTTGCAAAATTCTGTCCTAAAAAATGGGATGTTCCTGCCTGTAAAGCTTTGCCATCTTGCATAAGTGCCTCAATACAATAGGTCTCCAAAGCTCCTGCAAATCTTTCGCTTTCTGTTTTTGTTCCTATTACAACTGGCATAGCCATAAAACCTTCTGCAAATTTCGCATAAATACCAATCATTTGCTCAGTTTCCTCAACAGCTTCTTTTTTTGTAGCATGAGCAGTATGTCCTTCCTGCCATAAAAATTCAGTAGTACGCAAAAATAATCTTGTACGCATTTCCCATCTTACCACATTCGCCCATTGATTTATTAAAAGTGGTAAATCACGATACGATTGTATCCATTTTCGGTAAGTATCCCAAATGATAGTTTCAGATGTAGGGCGGACAATTAATTCTTCTTCCAATTTTGCAGTAGGGTCAACAATTACACCACTGCCATCTTCTGCATTTTTTAATCGATAGTGAGTCACTATAGCACATTCTTTGGCAAAGCCATCAACATGAGAAGCTTCCTTACTAAAATACGATTTAGGGATAAAAAGAGGGAAATAGGCATTAACATGACCGGTCGCTTTAAACATTCTGTCCAATTCAGCTTGCATTTTTTCCCAAATAGCATAGCCATAGGGCTTAATAACCATGCAACCCCTAACGCCTGAATTTTCAGCCAAATCAGCTTGCTGCACAATATCGTTATACCATTTTGAATAATCGGTATCTCTTGCTGTGATGTTTTTTGCCATTTAATTATAAAATTGTAATTTTACTAAGGATTTTTCGTTCCTCTAAATAAGAAGCCAAATTTAATAAATTAAACTATCTTTGTTTAGTTTGGTCAAATTAAAAAATAAAGTCATGAGAACAACAACAATTCTTTCGTTTTTAGTCGCAATTATGCTTAGTTCGTGTACAACAGTTTATTATACGCAAAGCTATGAAGATGCAAACTATTTGAGCCCTAATGAGTTTACTGAATTTGATGATTATACTGTGCAAAATACTGAACTAGAGCAAGAGGATGAAATCTATAGCGACACTATTGAAGATGGCACAATTGTAAATAATTATTATGAGGCAGATGATTATTATGATTTCTCCTATTCTGCCAGAATAAGACGATTCCACCGACCACTTTGGAGCATGGGATATTATGGAGGGCTTTATACCGATTATTATTGGTATTCCTACAATCCTTATCATTGCGGAATGAGTATCTATTACGGTTATAATTATTACGATCCATTTTATTCGCCATATTATAGTTTTGGACATTCACCGTATTATAGCTATTACAACCATCACTATTACGGAAATAATCATCATTATAATTATGGCTACAACCATCATAATGATGTGATTTATTCCTACAACAATAGTTATGATAATAATTCTTTTCATTACGGTCCGAGAGGCTCCATGTCATCAAAAACAAATACAAACCGATCGGTAACATCTGTAGTAAACTCGCCTAATAATAAAAATACGAATTCTACTTATAATAAATTTGATAGAGAAATAGATAAAAAAATTACTACAAGGCAAATAAAAAATAATCCTAACAGAAGTATAAAAGCAAACACTAATAGAACTGTTACAAAATCAAATACTTCAAAATCTACTTATAGGAGTGTGAAAACGCAAACTCACAAAAGCAATACTAATAGGACAAACACTAAAAATAATACCTACAACAAAGGAAAGTCCAACACCAACAGAACATACACTGCCCCAAAATCTAATTCCAATAGAAGTTATAACAATTCAAGAGGAAGTTCTACAAGAAGTAGTGGAAACAGCAGAAGTTCTGGATCTTCTGGCTCAAACAATAGAAGTGTAAAACCAAGAAAATAACAAAATGCATAAATTCTTTTTAACTTTATTAAGCGTATCGCTTTTTTATTATTCCAATGCGCAAACTGAGATTGACGCCTTACGGTATTCAAAATCGGACATTGTAGGAACAGCACGCTTTTCGGCAATGGCTGGAGCTTATGGCGCATTAGGGGCGGACTTTACAACACTAAGTTATAATCCTGCAGGAATAGGTTTTTATCAGTTTAGTGAACTAACATTCACACCATCCTTTGGAAATATGATTGCTACTTCTTATTTTGGTAGCGGAAGAAATGAAGATGAAAAATACCATACCAACTTTTCCAATTTTGGTTATGTAGTTTCTTCTCCTAAAAGCGGAAACGAATGGAAACGCCTCAACCTTGCTTTTGGTTATAACCGAACTGCTGATTACAAAAAAAGAATTTTTATTAGTGGAGAAAACAGTAACACATCAATGATTGATAATTTTGTAGCAAATGCTAATGGAAATACAATAGATAACCTAAATAGTTTTACGGAACTTTTAGCTTGGAATACTTATCTTTTCGATCCTGTTAATATTACTAACGAAAATGATGAATATAAATCAAACTTAAATTCTTTATCAGGCAAAAGGCAAGAAAAAGTGATCAATAGTAGTGGTTCTTCAGGAGAATATGTTTTCTCAGTAGGAACTTCTTATGAAGACAGAATATATTTGGGGGCAACTATCGGTATGCCAAGTATTGATTATTATGAAAAATCAACTTATACAGAAAGTGAATTTGCTGATACTGCCGCCCATTTGCAAAGCTTTGATTATACGGAAGAACTCTCCACAACAGGAAAAGGATTTAACCTAAAAGTTGGGGTAATTGCCCGATTGAACGATTGGGTAAGATTAGGTGGCGCCTTGCATTCTCCTACTTTTTATGATATGGAAGATGAATATAGCACAGCTATTACTGCTGTTTGGAGCGACAGTTTAGGAACAAAATATGATTCCTCTCCTTTTGGCTATTTCAATTATGAACTAAAAACACCATGGAAAGCCATAGGTAGTCTCGCAATAAACATAAAAAAGAAAGGGCTTATTACTGCTGATATTGAAATGATGGATTATGCTTCTGCCAAACTAAATTCTGACACTTATAAATTTACAGATGAAAATGATGTCATAAATTCTACTTACACAAAAGCTACAAATATTCGCTTAGGGGCAGAGATGAAATACAAGCCATTTAGGTTTAGGGCAGGATACGCGCTTTATGGTAGTCCTTACAAAGATAATGCAGAGATAGAGAGAAAAAGTTATACTTTTGGTTTAGGAGTTGACAAAGGGCATTTTATTGTTGATTTTGCTTATGTTTTCTCGGAAGGGAGTGATGAGCATTTTATGTATAGTTCCGATTTAGTAGATGCTGCCAACATAATTACAACTTCACACAATTTCTTATTTACTTTAGGCTTACGTTACTAATTAGCAATTCTATTAAGTCCTGCTTTGGCTTTTTGATGAATTCCTCTTTGGTAATCAAAATTGGAAAGGGTTAAGCATTTTTCAAAATAGATTGCTGCTTGTTTAGTATCATTCTGCTTTTCGTAAATCAATCCTATTTGCAAAGCTGACATAGGCGCAAAATAAGTTGAAGTTTCTTTTCCTAAGTTGAATGCTTTCTGATAGCAGGAAATGACATCAAGATGCTTATCATCTAATTTAGATTTAATTCGTGCTAATCGGTACCAATATTCAATATGAGTAGATGCATTTGAAAAATAGTGTGGACTTTCAATCTGTTGAAGTTCAGCCAAAGCTAAAGGATAATACCCTCCATCATAAAGCAAGCGTCCTTTTAATAAAATAGGGTGCGTAATGTAATTTTGTTTTGCATCTTTTAAGGCCACTTTATCTTCATCAATTGAAATACTTCCCTCAGCAATTGCTTTTTCAAAATAACTCAATTTCTTTTCTGGTTCTCCTTGTAAAAAAGCAATCCAAGCTAATTTATGGTAAGCAGATTTAATGTAATTTTCTCCCTTAAAATGAGTTAGAAAATGATGAAATATTTTCATTGAAGATTCAAAATCTAATTTGTATAAATAAGACATGCCAAGCAAATAATCCAAATAAGAAAATTCAAATTGTCCTTCTTTCTTGGGGCGATTATTTAAAATTTTAATCGCTAAATCATTTTTTCCTAATTTACTGCTAAGCCGTGCAGCAGAAAAATTGAGCAGAATATGATTTGCATGTTTTTGCCCTATTGCATCCAATGTTTTTTGAAAATTACTTTTTTCAATCGTTAAATTCATTTCCAAAAAAGAAATCAAAAAAAGTAATTCTGTATTGTATATTTTATACTGTTCATCTTTTTCGGTGAGTGAAAGCAGCTGATGTAACTCATTAAGTCCTTTATCAATCCCTCCATTAATTCCAATGGCATTTACAATCCACTGATAATTTTCAGGGATTGAACCGATAAGGCAATGTAGTAGCCCCATCCCTTTTTTATTAAGATGAAAGTCAGGAAATTTCTTTTGATTTTCTTTCAAAAGAAAATATGCTTTCTGAATTTCATAAGCTGCCAAAAAATATTCTTGAAATTTTAGCCGTGTAAAAGCCCATTGTAAATTAATCTCTGCTTTGGCGTAGAAATAATAAGGAGAAGTTTTATCACATTGGGATATTGCAGATAATCGCTTACTTTTATTAGAGGAACTTTTATCAAACAATTGCTCATCTTCCCCAATAATTAATGTTAAAAAATCTTTATAATTCTCATGAAGATGGATAAGCCCATTATTAGGATTCTGTTGTTTTTCCTTTTCGATAAAATATAGTCCTTTCTCAAATTTCAAATCAATGATGGAAAGGTAAGCATTTTGCATATTCTCATTCATATCAAAAGAAGCGGAAACAAAAAGGCAACTAAAAATACTGAGCAATAAAATTAATTTTTTTTTCATGGCATAAAAAAAGGGGTTTCAAAGATATGAAACCCCATTTAAATAGTAAACTATTTGTTTAGTTCTTATTTATCAAACATATTTGCATCAATCAAAATTCTTCCACAATGCTCACAAACAATTACTTTTTTATGCATTCTAATATCTAATTGTCTCTGAGGCGGAATCATGTTTTTACAACCTCCACAAGCATCTCTATCAACTGATACTACTGCCAAACCGTTTCTAACATTAGTACGAATTCTACTATATGCATTCAACAATCTGTCCTCTATCACTTTCTGTGCTTTGTCCGATTTTTTGATTAAACTTTTTTCCTCTTTTTCCGTTTCTTTAGTTATTTCATCCAATTCTCCATTTTTGATTTTCAACTCTTTTTTTCTTTCTTTTAAAGTGTCTTTTGTTCCTGCAATCACTTCATCCTTCATCAATTTTTTTACTTTTATTTCTTTTTCTTTTTTCTCACAAAGCTCAATTTCCAAAGTTTGAAACTCAATTTCTTTGGATAATGATTCGTATTCTCTGTTATTTTTGATGTTAGCTATTTGCTTATCGTATTTTTTAATTAAAGCTTTTGCGTCTTTTTTCTTTAATCTTGAAGCAGCTAAATTGTCATCCAGAGCAGTAAGTTCTTCATTGTATTTTTCAATTCTAGTGTTAAGCCCAAAAATATCATCTTCTAAATCTTGAATTTCCAAAGGAAGTTCGCCTCTTACCACTCTAATGTTATCAATGTTAGAATCAACACATTGGAGTTGGTATAAAGCTTTTAATTTATCTTCTACCGTTATGATGTTTACTTTTTTGGTAGTTTTTGTTGCTGTTTTTGCCATCTTTCTAAAAGTAGTTTATTGGGTTTGTATTCACTTTTGATAATCGGACGGCAAATTTACTAAATTTTTTGCTAAGCAAATCATAAATTAAGTCCTTTGTAAATTGCTCACTTTCAAAGTGCCCAATATCTGCAATAATTATGTCGTTTTCCCCATCAAAAAACTCGTGATATTTAAAATCGGCTGTAATGAAAATATCTGCTTTTTCACATATAGCATTAGAGAGTAAAAAACTACCACTACCTCCACAAATAGCAACTCTTTTTATCTGATATTTTACTAATTTTGTATGACGGATACAATCGGTTTGCATCTTTGTTTTTAGCATTTCTAAAAACCGATTAGTATCCACTTTTTGGGCTAATTCTCCAACAATTCCAGCCCCAACATTTTCATAAATATTGTCTAAAATATATATTTGATAAGCCACCTGCTCATAAGGATGTGCCTGTTTCAAGGCTGAAATAATTGTATTTTCCTTATATTTAGGAAAAATTACTTCTATTTTCTCCTCCTTTTCTGTATGCCTTTCGCCAATATTCCCAATATGAGGGTCGCAACCCTCATTTGCCCTGAAAGTCCCTTCTCCTTTGGCACTAAAACTACACTCATCATAATTTCCAATATCCCCTGCTCCTGCCTGAAAAAGTGCTTCTTTTACTTTTTCCGTATCTGAAACAGGACAATAAACCGCCAATTGCCTTAGCAAATCTTTTTTTGGAGAAAGAATTTTATAATTTTCAACTCCCAATATTTCAGCAATTTTTGCACTCACTCCTGTTTTTATATTATCCAAATTGGTATGAATGGCATAAATAGCAATATTATTTTTTATGGCTTTTATTATGGTTCGTTCCACATAATTCTGCCCTGTTATTTTTTTCAAACCAGAAAATATTATAGGATGATGTGCAATAATCAGATTGCAATTATTTTCTATTGCCTCCTCCACAACTTCTTCTGTACAATCAAGCGTTATAAGTGCTGCATCTATCTCCCTGTTTGCATCTCCTACAAGCAATCCAGCATTATCATAACTTTCCTGATAATGCAATGGGGCAACACTTTCCAAGTAATTGGTGATTTCTTTTATTTTCATTTTCCAAAAATACAAAACATAAAGCCTAATCCATAAAAACCCCAAACCAAAATCTATTGTCTATTGTCTAATATCTAATCTCTATCTTTTATCTTTGCAGTATGCGTTTACTTCTTTATCCCTTTTCCGTTTTGTATGCTATCATTACAAATCTCCGAAATTTACTTTTTGATATGGGTGTTTTTCCTTCTAAAACATTTGAAATTCCTATTATTTGCATTGGTAATTTATCAGTTGGTGGAACTGGAAAAACCCCACTTACAGCTTATATTATTTCAGTTTTAGAAGGTAAAAATATGGCTGTGCTTTCAAGAGGTTATGGTAGAAACACTTCTGGCTACCAAGAAGTTAGAACAGAAAGTACAGCAGAAAATGTAGGAGATGAACCGCTTTGGCTTAAACAAAAACACCCCAACTGCATGGTGGTAGTGGATGAAAATAGAAAAAGAGGGATTGAGAATATTATAAAAAATCATCCTGAAATAGAGGTAATTCTTTTGGATGATGGCTTCCAGCACAGAAGGATAAAAGCTGGTTTTAACCTCTTGATTACAGATTACAATTTACCTTATTATAAAGATTTTTTGCTCCCAATGGGGACTTTGCGCGAGAGTAAAAAAAGAAGTGAAAGAGCAAATATAATTGTAGTAAGCAAAGCCCCAAAACTGCTAAACCCAACTGAGAAAAAAGGAATAATTCAGCAATTGGGCGTTTTTATTACGCAACAATGTTATTTCAGCCACATCCATTATCAGGATTGGAGATGTTTAACGACCAATAACATTTTAACTACTAATGAAAAATATAGTATTACATTGGTTACAGCCATTGCAAATGCAACTCCCCTACTAGAAATGTTGAAAAATAGTGGGCATACTGTTACCCATATCAAGTATGCAGACCATCATCATTACACCTTAAATGATATGGAGAATATCTTAAATAATTACAGGCAAGATAACTCTGCAAAAAAACTTATCTTGACCACCGAAAAAGATGCGGTGAAATTAAGGAAGTTTGAAAATGAATTTGGAGATGCAAATGTATATTATGCTCCTATTGAAGTAGGTTTTGAGGAAAAAGAAAATTTCGAAAAACAAATATTAAATTATGTTAGGGCAAATAAAAGAAACAGCTAATTTTTTAACAGAAAAAACAAATGCTAAGCCAGAAGTCGGCATCATTTTAGGAACCGGTCTTGGGGGTTTGGTGGATGAAATTGATATTGAACATTCCATTTCGTATGAAGATATTCCAAACTTTCCAATTTCGACAGTTGAAGGTCATTCTGGAAGATTAATTTTTGGAAAACTAGGTGGAAAAGTGGTAGTTGCTATGCAAGGAAGGTTTCATTTTTATGAGGGCTACCCAATGCAAAAAGTTATATTCCCTGTTAGAGTAATGAAGTTTCTTGGAATAAAAAACCTAATTGTTTCCAATGCAAGTGGAGGGGTGAATCCTGACTTTGAAATTGGAGATTTAATGATTCTTTCTGACCACATTAACCTTATTCCAAACCCATTAATTGGGCATAACCACCCTGAGCTTGGTCCAAGATTCCCTGATATGAGCGAACCTTATTGCTCAAATATGATTCTGGCAGCCGAGCAAATAGCAAAGGAAAACAACATTAAAATTCAAAAAGGAGTTTATGTAGCCGTAACTGGCCCTACCCTAGAAACCCCTGCTGAATATTTCTATTTCAGAAAAATTGGTGGTGATACGGTAGGCATGTCAACTGTGCCAGAAGTGGTAGTGGCACGGCACATGGATATTCCCTCATTCGCTATTTCCGTAATTACAGATTTGGGCGTTCCAGGAAAAATCAAGAAAGTAACCCATCAGGATGTTCAAGCAGTGGCAGAAGTCGCTGAGCCCAAACTCACACTAATAATAAAAGAATTAATCTCATCTATTTAAAATTATGAAAAAAATAATCATTCTTACATTTATTAATCTCTTCATTGTAACATTGTCTTTTGCTCAACCTTTTCCTTCTTGGCAAGCAAATTTACTTTACAATTGGCAAGACACTACTTTAACACCATCATGGGCATATGACAATACCTACAATGAGATTTGGGGAGTGCAGATAAACGGAGCAGAGATTGCTATAATTGGATCTACTGCAGGAACACATTTTTTTGATGTTACATATCCTGCAAATGCAAGCCAAGTGGATTTTGTAGCTGGAGCTTATACTGGAAGTGATGTAGTACATAGAGATTATCACGATTATAATGGCTATTTGTATGTAGTGTGTGATGAAGGAAATACGAGTACTTTACAAATTATAGATATAAATAATTTGCCAAACTCGGTAAATGTAGTATATGATTCAAATGTACTTTTTACCAAATCCCATAATATTTTTATTGATACTGCAACTGCTAAATTATATGTATGTTCAGTAAAACATACTAATCCAAATAATTTTTCTTCTGCTATGGAGATTTACTCTTTAGCAAATCCTTTAAGTCCCGCCCTATTATACACCTATAATAACGTAGGTCATGTTCATGATGCTTATGTCCGAAACGATACCGCCTATCTTAATTGTGGAGGTGGAGGTGGATTTAGAATTGTAGATTTTTCCATGCTTGGAACACCACTTCCTGTGCAACCAACTTTATTAGCTTCTCTTACTACTTATCCTGATGCAGGATACAATCATTCTGGCTGGCTAAATGATGACGGAACAGTTTATGTTATGTTAGATGAGAATCACGGTTATGATATTAAACTTTTAGATGTAAGCGATTTTAATAATATTAGTGTTTTATCTACTTTTAATTCTGGAGTAGACACTAACTCTATGGCACATAATGCAATTATAAAAAAGGGTCTTTTGTTTGTTTCCTATTATCATGATGGTTTGAGGGTTTTTAATATTGCTGACCCTACAAACCCTTTTGAGGTATTACATTACGATACATATCTACCAAATAGTCATGCTTCATATAAAGGAGCCTGGGGTGTATACCCTTTCTGGGATGCTCAAAGTCATGCTTTTTCAAGTATTCTAGTATCTGATATGCAAACCGGGCTTTATGTTTTTAGCGGTTCATTTCCTCTTGCTGTAAATAATTTAGAACCAGTACCAAGTTTGGTTTTTCCAAACCCTGCTAAAAATCAGTTTACAATTACCAATCAAAGTGCAATCTCTATAATACTTTATGATGTGTTTGGGAAAAGAGTATTACAACAAAATTTAACGAATAGTAAAACGATTGAAAGAGGAAATCTATCTGGCGGCATGTATTTCTACTGCCTGAAAAACAAGGAAGGAATTATTAAAAATGGAAAGATTATTTTTGAGTAAATGAGCACAAAAAACAAATATGAAGCGGTAATTGGTTTGGAGGTTCATGCGCAACTTTTAACCAGAACAAAGGCCTACTCTTCTGATGAAAATATTTATGGAGCCACACCTAATACTAAAACTTCTGTAATTACATTGGGGCATCCTGGAACTTTACCAAAAGCCAACAAAAAGGTAATAGAATATGCAGTAAGATTAGGGATTGCGGTGGGTTCAAAAATCCGTGAGAGAAATGAATATGCTCGTAAAAATTATTTTTATCCTGATTTGCCAAAGGGCTATCAAATCACTCAGGACAAAACCCCAATTTGTAATGGAGGAATTATTGAAATAAAGGATGATAATGGGGATAAGAAAATAATTCAAATCACCAGAATTCACATAGAGGAAGATGCTGGAAAAAGTATTCATGATTTGGACCCTTTTAATACATTGGTGGATTTAAATCGAGCTGGTGTTCCACTTGTTGAAATTGTTTCTGAGCCAGATATTCGCTCAGCAAATGAGGCCTATAATTACATCAATGAGGTGCGAAAATTAGTGCGTTATTTAGAAATCTGTGATGGAAATATGGAAGAAGGAAGTTTAAGGTGTGACGCTAATATTTCTGTTCGATTAAAAGGTGTAAAAGAGTTTGGTACAAAGGTGGAAGTAAAAAATATGAACTCTACCAGAAATGTAAAAAAAGCCATTGAATTTGAGATAAACAGGCAAATTTCCTTGATTGAAAATGGGAAAGAAGTTAGGCATGAAACAAGAAGTTTTAATGCAGCAAACAACAGCACAATTACCATGCGACACAAAGAAGAAGCAAACGATTATCGCTATTTTCCTGAACCTGATTTGCAACCGGTAATTGTTACTGAGGACTATATTGAAAAAGTAAAATCAACTCTACCTCCACTTCCAAAAGAATTATTTCAAAAATTTACAAAAGAGTTTGTATTATCGGATTATGATGCAAATATTTTAGTAGATGAAAAAGGAATTGCCCTTTATTTTAACACCCTTTGCGGCTACACAAAAAACTATAAAGCAGCAGCTAATTTTGTAAATGGCAGTGTAAAATCTTACCTCAACGAAACGGCAACTGATATTGCTGATTTTACCATTTCCCCTGAGCAACTATCTGGGCTTATTGCCTTAGTCGATTCTGGAAAAGTGAGTAATACGATAGCAACATCTAAGGTGTTTGCTGCTATGGTTTTAAGTAATGATACAGCTGATGAGATTGCCACAAAAAACAATTGGATTCAAGAAAGTGATAGTGATGCTTTAAGCGAGTTTATCCAGCAAGCCATTGCAAAAT
>DUAL01000251.1 GCA_012960835.1 Flavobacteriales bacterium
AAGTACTATTTTCATTAACGTTTCCTAAATCTTGTGTGGCGATAAAAGGGCAAGAATAAATATTCGCTAAATCAATGATATTGATACCGCCTGTCTTATTATTTTCTAAAATTGAAAGTGGATCATTTACATCTCTAATAAAAATTTTCATCCAATTGGGGCTTTCAAAAAGCCCATTTCCTTTGGAGTATGCTTGGCTAAGCAATTCTGTCATGCCATATTCCGAATGTATGTCTTTAGTTGTAAAAGCAGTTTTTAAAATGGCATGAATTTCTTCTTTTAAAAGTTCTTTTCGTTTGCCTTTCATCCCACCAGTTTCCATAATAATAGTGTGCTCTAATTTTTGAGGAAACTCTTCCGCCAAATCAAGTAATGCATAAGTTACTCCAAATAAAATTATTTTTTGTCCTTTACCTTCTAATTCAGTAATGGTATCAGTAAGTTCAGCAAGATTATCAAAGTAAAATCCACTTTTCGGATGCTTGCTTTTTGTAATCAAATCATCCACCATATAAATAAGAGACGATCCTTCTCTTTCCCTATAAGAAGGGAGTAAGGCCAAAATGCAATATTCCTGAATGTCCCCATAAAATTGCTGAAAGGTTTTTAAATAGGATTTTTTATAAATACTCATTTCGGCTACTAAATGTTTGCTTTGATCTCCTGTTGTTCCGCTACTAAGGAAAACTTCTTCCACTCCTTTTCCTTGGCAAATCACTTGCTCTTTTTTAAAGAATTCAATGGGGAGAAATGGTATTTCAAAGATATTATCTGGCGTTTCCCCTTTTAGAATAAGAGAAGCATAAGGGGCATAAACAGGATTATTTTCCATTTGATAGTGGAATAATTCTAATGCTAAATTTTCAAATTCAGCATCATTATTAATGTTAAAAATATTACTTTTGACCTGCTCAATATTTTCAAATGAATGCATCCTCAAAAATAGTATTATTTATCGTATTGCTTACGCTTTTTTTTGCTTGCAAAAAAAGCGAATCTTTTTCCGAAATACCATATTTGGAATTTACTAAATATGAATTAAAAGATAGTGTTATTGATGCACTTGGGAATAGTAGTGATTTATACAAATTTTATTTATATTTTACAGATGGGAATGGCGATATTGGGTTGTCTAAAAACGATACTATCCACCCTTATGAATTTAATTTATTTGTTAATTATTTTGAGATACACCAAGATAGTTTAATCTTAATTGACTTAACCTCACCTTATCATATTCGTATTCCAAATTTAACCCCAACAGGGCAAAATAAATCCTTAAAAGGCGATATTGTATGGGATGTTGTTTTCTTCCCTCAAGATACTATAAATAGAAAAAGTGATACTATTAAATTTGAGTTTCAACTTTTTGATAGGGCATTAAATAAGAGCGATTGGGTAAGTAGTTCATTAATTATCCTGAATTAGATATAAAACCTTATTTTCGCCAAAAAAAGTCATGAAAACATTAAATAATATCAAACTACTTATTTTGCTTTTTGCTATTGTAATTAGCGCATGCCAGTCAAGCACCAATACAAATCAAAAAGCAGCAACAGAACCATCTGTGTTTTTTAAAAACATACAAAATGGCGCTATTCTTTCCTCTCCTTTTATTGTAGAAATGGGAGTAGATGGAATGGAAGTAGAGCCTTCTGGGAAAATAAATACAAACAAAGGTCATCATCATATTATTATCAACAAAACATGTATGGAAGATGGAGAAATTATTCCAGTCGATAATCAGCATATACATTATGGTGGTGGTCAAAAGGAAGCACAATTAGATTTAGAACCAGGAAATTATTCTTTAACCCTGCAATTTGCTAATGGGATGCATCAATCTTATGGTGAAATGTGTAAGACTATCAATGTAACTATTCGCTAAAAATGATTAAACTCTCCTTTAAAAATCCCTACTTAATAGTAGTATTTGCCATATTGGTTTCGGTCATGTCATTTGTGTTAGTGCCAAGAATGGCTGTTGATATTCTTCCTCAATTCAAAAAATCGGCCATGCAAATCCTAACGCTTTACCCAGGTATGCCGGCTGAGGTAGTTGAAAAAGACATCACAAGCCGAATGGAAAGATGGACAGGGCAATCCAATGGAATTTTAAAGCAAGAGTCCAAAAGTTTAATGGGGGTAAGTTTGGTAACCAATTATTATCAAGAGGATGTAACAGCCGCTGAGGCCATGGCGAACACATCTTCATATGCCATGTCGGATATGTATTATC
>DUAL01000252.1 GCA_012960835.1 Flavobacteriales bacterium
GAATGATAACTTTTGAATCTTTATTTACTAATACACTCATTGTTTATTTTATTTGATGTGCAAAATTAGAACATTAAAGCATTTTACAAAGGATTTTAAATACTTTTGCAGAATGAAAATAATAAAAAAAATACTTTTCATAGTGTTAATTATAATTGGATTAATTGCTCTTGGGATTCTGGATATTGTCGGAGTTTTACAAAAAGGTATGGATTTCTTCTTTTGTTAACAGCTAGTTATTAAATGAAAAATTACAAAAGAAAAGATACGATTTGTGCCTTAGCAACTGGCAGTGGAATAGGAGCAATTGCTATTGTCCGTATATCAGGAAATCAGGCAATTAATATATGTAATAAAGTGTTTTCAAAAAATTTGGAAGATGTAAAATCTCACACTATTCATTTTGGTACTATAAAAAATGATAAGGAATTGATTGATGAAGTGTTGCTCAGTGTTTTTAAGAATCCGTATTCTTTTACTGGGGAGGATGTGATTGAAATATCATGTCATGGCTCTGTTTTTATTCAGCAACAGATTTTACAATTACTTACTAAAAATGGATCTCGAATGGCCAATCCTGGGGAGTTTACTTTAAGGGCTTTCACAAATAGAAAAATGGACCTTTCTCAAGCAGAAGCAGTAGCAGATTTAATTGCATCAGAAAGTAAAAAAGCACACCAAATTGCAATAAACCAAATGCGTGGAGGATTCTCAGATGATTTGAAAAAATTGAGAGAACAACTCATCAATTTTGCCTCTTTAATTGAATTGGAATTAGATTTTTCGGAAGAAGATGTGGAATTTGCCAATCGTGAGCAGTTTAACGAATTGCTTTTATTGATAAAGGAAAAATTAACAAAACTGATTGATTCATTTCAACTAGGAAATGTAATAAAAAACGGAATTCCTGTTGCAATTTTGGGTGCGCCTAATGTGGGGAAATCCACACTGCTTAATACTTTGGTAAATGAAGATAGGGCAATTGTTTCAGAAATTGCAGGTACAACCAGAGATACCATTGAAGATGTGATAAATATTGAGGGCATGCAGTTTCGATTTATCGATACCGCAGGATTAAGAGACACAAGCAACAAAATCGAAATTATTGGAATCCAAAAAGCATTGGAAAAAGCAGAAAAAGCGAAAGTTATTATTTATTTGTTAGATGCTACAGCTGATTTTAAAGCCCAAGAAAAAGAGATTAAAAAAATTAAAAAACTACAAAACAAAATGATTGTTGTAGTGAATAAAACAGATTTGAATCCAAATATTTGCAAAACTCTAAAAAAGAAAAATTATCTATTTATTTCTGCCAAAAATAAAGATGGAATTGAGGATTTGACAAAAACCCTTATAAGTATTATTGACACCAATTTATCCTCAGATGAAACGATAATTAGCAATAGTCGCCATCAAGAAGAATTGAGTAAAACACTAGTAGAAATCATTGCAGTAATTGAGGGGTTAAACAATGATATTAGTGGGGATTTGTTGGCTATAAATATTCGGCAAGCTCTTTATCATTTAGGCTTAATAACTGGGGAAGTTACTACTGATGATTTACTCGGGAATATATTTAGTAAATTTTGTATCGGAAAATAAAGCAGTGCATACGAATTCATCCATTGTACTTTATGATGCACACTGCAATTTTTGCAGTGCCATAGTTCGTTATTTTAAACAGAAAGATAACACAAATAGTATCCTTTGGCTTGCTAATGACAGTAAAAAGGGGACAACAATTATTAAAGAATTAAAATTAGAAAAACACATTGACTCCATCATTTGGACGGAGGAAAAGAACTACCTCATAAAATCAATAGCCATTATTAAAATATTGGAAATCCTAAATTGGGAAATAAGACACTTTTTAAAGTTATGCCCTACAAAATTGACTGATTTTATTTATGACTGTATTGCAAAGAATAGATATCTGATAAGTAGTTGTAGTAATGGAGAAAATTAGAATAAAAAAAATATAAAGTTTCTGAAAAAAAAGTCGGGATGAGAGGACTACAATTTACTAGGTTAGCCTACCCAAAAGGTACCCGAATAGGTCCCCCGCATTTCCATTTGCTTTAAAACTTTGGTAAATATATAAATTATTGCAATATCAATTTCTTAGTAATTACTCCATCATCTGTTTCAATCTCAAGGAAGTAAATAGCCTTATTATATTGTTCTAGGTTAATAGATTTAACATACTCACCAATAAACTGT
>DUAL01000253.1:0-1223 GCA_012960835.1 Flavobacteriales bacterium
TCAGACAGTTTGTTGATACTGTTTTTTGGGAAAAGATTACCCAATACCTTCCCGCAGAAGCTGATGAATGTTATAACAGCTCATCACAGCAAGCATTAAATGAAAGTATGCGTGAAGATGTTTACAAAAAATTAAACCTTGAAAACGGTCACAGTTGCCATCCATTTGGCAAGCAAGGTGATATAAATAAGGCTAATCAAGTAGCTATTTAATCACAATTTTATATTTTTTGAAAAATTTTATTGAGTTGCACATGTATTTTGCAATCAATACCGCCTCATGAGATTCTTCACAGCGTAGAGATATACACACTCCAAAGCCTACTTCTTTGTCGTACACATTCAACACGTAGTCGCCTTCTGATCTTGAAAGGATAATACTTCGTCTATTATGTGGATCGTAACTATCATGGCTGACGCCTTTCACGTATTGAAATAATGTTTTTCTTTCATTAACAAAATCAACAATTTTTTTCACAAAATCTTTACTATGATGATTCCCAACGTTTTCAATAAGACCAGGGGGTTTCTTTTTTACCCTTCCAACCACTGTCTGCTGAATATTTATTTTTGGGTTATCTAACAAAACATGTTTTAATTTATTTTGTGACATGTCTGATATGCCGATAATCTGACCAACTACAGAATCATTTAAATATTTATCTCTTCTTTCTTTCTTATTCATCTTCTTCCACCTTAGAAATAAATCTAATTTTTGCAATAATAGATTGTCGTAACAAGAATGTTACAAACCATGCGATCAGAAGATAAGTAAATGCAGGCCTACTACGAGGCACTGCCGTTTTCCAAAAAAACTTAATAGCTTTATCATAGCCATCGTTAATAGCAATATTGATAATATCCTCAATTGAGAGAGTCATACTTCTATATATACTTTCAGCCAAATCAGGAGTTGGGTTTGTTTCAATTTCAATACTAGCATTTAAGGCAGGTAGTTTTGTTAAATCTATAGAATCCTTACTAATCACTTGAGATAAATAAATTGGCTCTCTAGAATCTTTATACCTTCTATCTTGAAGCAACACAATTTTCTTGTCATTAATTGTAATATGCGCATAAGTACCATAATAAGTAGATTTTTTATTTGCAATTTTATGTAAAACATTTTTTAAATCTTGAATACAAAAATCAACAGTATTTTCTTTATTTATGACACATGCATCAGAATAAGAGTTCATAACCTTTGATAGATTAACTATTCTT
>DUAL01000253.1:1446-12618 GCA_012960835.1 Flavobacteriales bacterium
GGGCTAATTTACGCAAACGGATTCACTGAAGGAACTACAATATCTTTGGTTTAATTTGTATAAATAATATTTAACAAGCCCTTAGCCCTGCTCATTGCAACATAATACAAAGCCTTGTCTTTTTTTATATTTTTATCAGGCTTGGGTAAATCAATTAAAATTATCACTTCATTTTCTAAGCCTTTGAAATTTTCTATCTCTGCAAAGCTCATTTCATTGCTTGGAAAATTTCTAATTGAATAATCATCAAGCTGGATAATCTTACTTTGTAGCTTATCTGACAATAGGGTGGCACTAGATTTGGCATATTCTAGTTTGGATAACAAAGTGATATGAGATGGAGGAATACCATCAGTCAATAATTGGTTAATTGTATTTTCAAGAGTGTTTGTTTCACTACTAGTAAAAGTTTGGATAACTTTAGGGCCGTTTAGCTCATCTTTTTTACCCATATCAACATCAAGGAGATTTTCCACATATTTTAGAATGGGGTTGGTATTTCTACAATTAGTAGTTAATGGAATCTCTGCATGAGGAATATCATTTAGAAATTTTAATGCATCTTTATCTACCACTTTAAGTGCCTGATGATTAGCATCATGGAATATATACCACTCTCCTTTATCTAATTCACCTGCTAGCAAATTGTCTAATTTATCTATATCTCTTACATTAAACAAATCCTGGCCTTCATCAACAATCAATACCTCGTATTTATCAACACCTAAACGACGCATATCTACCTGAGCACTATCAATTGTCGAAATCGTAACAAACTCATTGCTTATTTTTGAGGTTAGATACTGTTTTAGCCATTCAGATTTACACACAAAAACAACTCTCTTATCTTCCCTAGCAATTCTTCGTGCTAACTCTAATGCTAAAAAGGTTTTTCCTGTACCCGCCCCACCAGAGCACATCACCCTTTGATTAGCAGCCACAATGTCTAGGTATCGATATTGATCTTCGGTTAGTTTTAATGTAATTTCTTCTTGATTGTATAATTGATTAGAGAGTGTTTCAATCATCTCAAAATTAGGGCGTAAAAAATTTGCTATTGCCTTAATATTTTCAACTGATAGATAGCCACGTTTTTGATTTGCTTTTTTACTATGCCAATAATTAAAAAATTTACTTAAAAAAGCTTCAAAATTTTTAAAATTATTAGCATCACAAATTATTTCTCTATCCCATTCTGAGCTTTTGACAGTCCAGCTACCCGACGGAAAGATTCCGCCATAACCAATTGCAATATTTAAATGACTAATGTTAGTTCCCTCTATTGCTTTGAAAATAGCATGCATTGCAGTTTCTGCCTGCGTAAATGGGTTTGGAATGTTGTGCTTTCCATTATCATTAGTAGAATACCACACACCCTCATTACGACTAATGCTACCACCCTTAACTTCAAATACGAACAAACCGTATTCACAAATAATTACAAAGTCTGCCTCGCCAAACCTTTTGTATTGATGCCTAGTTAAGTTTAATGAATGAAAAGCAATATATTTATTGCTATCAACAAAAGACTCTTTTAACTTACCAAAAACTCGGTATTCAGCATTGTTGTTTTTCTTATTACTAGCCTTATAAGGCTGATTTGGAATCATTTTCATTATTTTAGCCTTGCTAAATTATTGTAAATTTCCGCGCTAATATTTTTACTAGAAATAATTTTAAAATATTTGTTTTCAATAATTTTATATTTTGGCTCGGCATAGCCCTTGAAAATTCGATCATTGCCTTGTATTTGGCAATCACCACTCATTACAGCTTGAACACAATCCGTAATTTCTAATTTTTTTCCTGCTTTTTTAGCTGTATTTTTAGTATTTAAAATATCCCAAACTGTTTTAGGACTACTTGTTGATTTAAATTTAATGCCACTTTTTAGTTCTGAATGAGCGTATTCTGCCATTTTACTAGATATAAAATTTTGTAAATTTTGATACTCTCTTATAAATTTTGGAGTTTTAATAAATTTATCACGCACCCCAAATATCAATGAAAACAGCAAATAATCATCTTCAGTAAACATATCCAATTGATATTCAATCAAACTCTCAATACTTTCTTTATGAAAAAGCATTAACAATAGACGCTCCAATGGCTTTATTGCTTTTGAAAATTTTTCCGATATGGTTGTTTCGTTATTTTCAAACTCTCTTAACATTTGAGCCAAATCTTGCGTTCTAGATTTAAATTTTTCACCCCAATCATCTGTTTCTAATAACATAATTATGTCATCTTTAGAATTTTCTCTACTAATAAGCCTATCTAGCAATTTGCTATACATTGTCTGCAATATGCCATCATTCTCAATTTGGTTAAAATATTGATGAATGCATAACTTATCATCGGCCAAGTCGGCTTTGTCAATAGTGTAAAAATCCTGATAAATATTATTGCTTAATTTCCCGTTTTTTGCAAAATAAAACAAACTGGTTAACAGACCTCCAAAAGCATATATTCTCGGATAGTTAACAAGCTTAACTAAATCAACCTGGCTTTCTATTTCATTTTCACCTACCTTATCTTTGTGAAAAAACTCCATGCTTTCCTTATCATTAGAAGCTTTAAAAAGTTTTTCATCTGTCTTACTGTAATGCGTCTTTAAGTCTGACAAAATAAAATTACTGCTTAAATTTTGCTCAGCCTCCAATGAAAGCTTATCATCTACTGATTTAAAAATAATTTGTTTGATACATGATAAGGGCAACGGAGCAAGTAATAATAGCAAATCATCATGCGCATTAATGCTAACCTCTACTACTTCATAATTTTGATTTTTAGCATCACCCTGTGTAATTTTAGTTAGATCAATTTCAATCAAACAGGTTGTCATATTTTCTTGCTCACTAATAATCAGATCTAGTGTATTTTTCGGAATAGAGTTTTTAAATACAGGGATGAATCCCGGATAATTTTCTAGCTCATCTTTGTAGTATTTATTCGGACTGAAGCCATCGGGACTACTCATCAATCCTTGAGCCACCATCATTTTTAAATTATCAGTATTAGTAGGTAAAAACCACCTGTTTTTTTTATTTGCCATTAGTTCAGTCCCTCTCTTTGTAGTATTTTGTCACTTGGTAAGATTTTTGTAATGTTGTTGCTACTGCTTTGAAAAAATATCAACTTCTTAATTGCTCTCGAACTCATCACATACAGCCTTTTTCGCATACTATCTTCATCATTATTATAAATCTTAAAACCATTTAACATAACAAAAACCACATCAAATTCTAAGCCTTTAATAGATTTATCATTGAGCACTACAACACCACCTTCACTAAAATCGATGTTTACATCTTGTTTATTTTTAGAACTATAACTTTGAATAATAGGCTTAGGATTATCAAGTTTTAATTCCTCATCTTCAAGTGCTTTTTTGCAAACATCCAATATATTATTTTCAGCAACCACAACACCAATTAAATTAGTAAGGTCTCTATCTGCCTCTCTTAAAATAAATTTGATGCATTGATGAAAATCCTTATATTCGTACAATACTGGCGCACCTAATGCCGCTTTTGAAACTTCAGGTAATTCTGGCTTTGGACTAGACTTGTCAGTAAAAAAATGCTGAGCAACTAGGGCGATAGGATGAGAATTACGATAATTTTGTTTAAGCTCAATCACATCCTTAACCTCCAGTCCCAATATATCGCTCAACTCTTTTCGGCTAGAATTTTCATCAGTTATTTGTTGGTTTTGATCGGCAACAATAAAGAAATTTTCAAACCCGAACTCTATCAAAGAGTCATAAAATTTTATTGGCATATCCTGACCTTCATCTATTAAAATATGTAAATCACTAGGAGGCTCTTCATTTTCCTTAAATATTTCAATAACTTTATCATAATCAATTTTTCGATCTTTAATTTCAGGCATAAACTTTTTGGTTAACTTATATTGAAGCTTGTAAAACCAAGACTTCAGTGTAGTGGCTTTTAAATCAAAGCCGCTCAATTGTTTGCTTAATGAGTGCAGAGTGTGGTTGTATGCTAAAAAGAGATAGTCATTATCACGAAACTTCATCGCCCTTAATAAGGCTACAACCGATTTTCCCGTTCCTGGCCCACCCACAATTAAAAATTGACCATCTTCAGGCAACCTTAAAACCCTATCTTGGTCTTTGTTAAGATCTTCAACACCTGGAAGTCTAAATTTTCTTTTAGCCATTACTACACTCCTCTACAAATTCCAAAAAATTAGGAATGCCTAATTCCTTACTTCCCTTAATGAAAACCCTATCTAAAAATACATTTCCATATTCACAAGTTGTTTCTGGAACTAACACACAGCCATGACAAGCTGCACGATTAAGCCAACCAGGGCCTTGCCCTTTATGTTCAGTACAAACAGGATCAAGGGAGCACCACAATGCATGCTTGAAAGCATTATTTAATATTTTTAAAAAAGCTTTAGGTTGTGAGCTTTCTATAATGCCACCAAGGGATCCAGCCACATCAGGTACAGCGGTATAAATCAAGATGCCCGCCATTTTTTCATTTTTAGAGTGGTAAATTCTCTCACTTAGTGAGGCGGCAGGGTACCCCACATTTGACTCAAGTTCACGAATAACCAAGTGCGCTAAAGTATGTAATAAAATGAATCGAGATGTAATCACAAGATTATTGCCCAAATTTTGACTTGATTTTTCATAACGTTCTAATACTTCATTTGCTCTTTTTTTAACTGCTGGCAACTTTTCCCATTTACATATTATTTCTTCATCAAAAGTAAAGAACACTCCTTCGCCAAATAATTCAATAGCTGGCAACCAGTCGCTTTCACCTACAATATCTGGCGATATCATAGGTTGTTCCTGTCCATCTTCTGGATACCCCCTTTTAAACCCTTTAAAGACTAGTATCTCTCTTAATCGTTTTGCAACAATATGTCTATCTACTATTTTAATTAATGCTAGCAAGCTAGAATCCATCTGCCCTGCCACTAAGGAATTCCATTCATCAGTTTTATGGTTAGTAACAAAATCTTCATCTTCCTTAGGGTTTTCTAATGGAGTTAAAAATGCTTTATATTCATCAGCCATTAAATCCCCTGTGGTCTCAATAGTGCCAAAATTAGGATAACCATTATCAATTTCATCAATTGCATTTTTAATATCTTCGACCGTACATCGATACTCAGATGACAAGGTTTTTAACTTACCTTTTTTTCTCAACGGTGTTCTTATGCTCTCCAACTCTCTGAGAGCGGTTGAATTGTTATACAATCTATCTACCACAGTATTCTTGCTAATTCTTGATTCTGGCGGAATAACCAAGGCGGGTTCGCTTACTGGTGAATAAACACTAGAATCATTAACCTCTAAAATAGTCACCTTAAAATTTTCACCTAACTCAGCTGACTCATAAATCCAAGGCTGAGGTCTGTTTATAAAGCCTAACTGCTGTTTTTCGAATTTATTAAAACTATTACACCTAAGGCATTTAATAATTGTTGTGCCATTTTTATCGGAACTAAACTTTAAATAGTTTTTCTGATAGTCAGGCTCACACTTGCCTTTAAATTTTTCATGGCAAACTGCATGCCAAGGTACCTCGTCTAAATCCCCTTTATTACTCACACAACACCAAACCACTTGCTTTAAAATTCCACTACATTCACAAAACACCTTTTCATCCATCTCTTTATTTTGATACTTCCAAGGATTGGGGTGCAATAAACCACATTTCGCACAACTAGCATAAGTGGGAAATAATACGGCAGGTAAATAACTTCCTTCAATGCTTTTATTTCCTTTATGAAAAATCTCTTGCGCCGCAGGCGGCATTCTAAGTTCTCCACTAATATTTAACGCTTGAGTAATGCGCCTAACATAAGGAATAGGCGTTGTGGCATTCAAACCTTCTTTATCAGTCCAATAACGAGTGTCCACGACTACCATTAGCTTATCTTCTGCACCACGCACAATTGCACCAACACCAGAAGAAGATGTTAAATGGGAAAAACGCACTGGCGTATATTGCGACTTACTCTTCATTTCTTTTAAGTCCTGGTATCAATTTAACTAAGGCAGACTTCTCAACATTACGCATTGATTGTAAAGTTTGCCATCTACCATTTTTTTGATCAAAATTACAAATTAAATTTTGCGACCCTCTATCAGTTTCATAAAAAACCATTTTTACTCTATTTTTATCGCAATACTCTTTTTCGGCTTGCCATTCATTAAGCAACCCATCAATGTGCATCACAGTTTGTTTCTGTGTGTCAGAATTATCAATGGCGTTTTTACATCTAATTTTTAACTCCTTGATTACTTTTTTAACCTTATCATTATTTTTGTCAAAATCGCCAGCATTATTATTATCCAAAAGTCCAATGCCACTATGCCTTATTGCAACAACAATAGCGGAGTGTAAAGCTCTTCTACGTGCTTGATAGGTAAAAGGCGTCAGACTTGACGGTTCAACAAAGCGATAAAAACCCTCGTGATAGGATCGAAAATTTTCGTAGTGTGACAAGCTTCTGGCTTGAGTTTTATAATAATTAACAAAAACAATGCCAGGGGTTTTACCGCGGCCTACTCGACTACTGGCCTGAATATATTCTGCAGTGGTTAAAGGCTGACCGTTAATCACCATTAATGCCAGTCTTTGCACATCTAATCCTGTTGCTACCATATTGGTTGCTAACGCCACATCAATTGATTCATTTTCAAACTTTTCTAATGCTAATGCATTGAAAATTTGTGCATTCTCTTCAGCACTTCTTTTGCTGGATAATTCTTTAAGATTTAACTCGCGAACTGGTAAATATTTATCAACAATTTGCTTTATTTCAGGGTTGGTTATTTTTTGAAAATCATCAATTGTTTTGATGTTTTCATCATGACAAAAATTAGGAGAGATACTGTCAACTGCTCGTATAATATTTTCTAGCGTTATACTGCTGAGTCTACTGCTAATACTACTTTGATACAATGTACTACTATTACCCAATCCTTTTAAACTACCATGATAAATAATTTGCGTCCACCAATTATCTATTAATTCTTCCTTGTCTTTGAATAGCTGTGTGGGTGCTGATAATAAAGTGGCCGCTAATGGACTTAGACTATTTTCCCTGCTTGGCAGTGGTGCTAAATATCCAACATACATCCTACCTGGTTTTTCATTCAGCGGTATAGTCTTGGCAAAATAGCTATCATCATAACGTAACCCTGATGGTGGAAATATTTTCGTTTCTTTTGCAAATAATGACTTAACTTGCTGCTTTGCGTTTTTAATAGTTGCTGTTGAAGCAATGTATTTCACCCTAACACCCCTAGCAATTAACGCTGTTTCGATGCCTGCCTCATATAGACCAACAATAGAACCTAGTGCATCTGATATTAAGTGCAGCTCATCTTGAATGATTAGTTCTGGTGGCTTGTTACACTTACCACCGAAGAAACTATTTGCTCGAGATTCCCAACAAAGTCTTGCAAATTTATCAACTGTTGCAATCAGCAGGCTAGGTGGATTAGCGTACAGCGCCTCATCCACCACATTACAAGGTAGTGGTTTACTCGGTATTTTGCCAAAATCACAATCATTATTAGTGCAGTAAAAATTAAAACCATCGTCCGTAGCCCGGTAATTCTGTCGTTTAAATTTAGTATCGCACCATGGGCAGCTATTAATTACAAACTTCTCTAGCTTATTATCCTCGATATATTCAAGTGCATCCTTAAAGCGATTAGGGCTAGTTGTCCGACCCACCCATAAGCCCGATGAAAATGGCTCGCTACCAAAGTGTTTATTTTCTTGCCTAATAAGATCTAAGGCAAATATAACCTTGTTAGCACGCACGAATTGCTGTGCTGTTAGCAGTCTCAATGTATAGCGCATTATTGCAACTGTACCGCTACCACTTGCCGGCGCTTTAAGACGACGATAAATAAACAGAAATGCCATTAACCCTAGATAAGCCTCTGTTTTTCCTCCCCCTGTTGGAAACCAAATTAAATCTAGCGTGTCACGATACTCATCATTTTCATCAATACTAGATTTTAACGTCATCAAAATGAATGCCAATTGAAAAGGTCGCCATCGATAAGATGATTTTTCTTTAACACTACCCTTGTTTTTATCGCCTTGCTGCCATTGCATTAACATCGCCTTATTCATTGCCATAAAAGCGGTTTTTGCATTATTATTTTCTTTTAACAGCTTAACACCTTGCTGCATTCTTTGTTTAGCAGCATCAAGGTTTTTAATAATATTTTTCGCAATCTCTAGATCTGACTCATTACTTGATTTTTCTTCTTGTAATTTAATCCACTGCTCATAATGATGGACAAAATTCTCTAATTTATCAAAAGAATCATCATGCTGTAAAAAATAAAATTCTAAAACCTTATTGTCACCACCACCTGTGTCTGCTGTTACTTGTGGCACCTCAACTTTTGGCATAAAATCTGCCCAAATCTCCATATCTCCTTGCAGATTATTTTGCCAATTAGCCGCCACACCATGCCCCACCGCACAAGCTTTTAATTCTTGATAGCGTAATTGGATTTCTCGCTCCTCAGTATCTAATAAAGACTTTTCGGTAGCAGGGTAATCAGCTACCTCTCCCAATTCAACAATGCACTTAAATTCAACTTCAAATAAAGTTTTTTCATTTCTTTGTTTAATAAACTCCTTGCCATCAATATTACTATCAAATATTCTTTGTTGATTAGACAGGGTTAAAGTAACAATATAACCATCATTGTATGGACGCCACAACACATCTATTTCAGCTTTGTTACTAAGTACTATATGTCGCTTCTTACTATTCGGTCTTAATTCTATTTCTTTACCATCATCTGCTAATAGTGTTTTTTTCCAAGATTGAATTTTTCTACCTGTATCCTTATTTTTTTTAAAACTTGAAGCTTTGTGATAAACCCGTAATTTGATATCATTGCCACTAATAAAAAAGGAAAATCCTACTGACGAAGGCGGCATATAACGCTGTGTTTTTCCAATAGATTGAATCTGGGTAACTTCATTGGCATCTGGATCGTTGGTATAATCTTCTAGATCTTCTACAAGTGCATCTTCGCTCATAATTGGAAATAACAAACCAGTAAAAAACCTCTCTAAAGGTTGTTTTCCCAGTAAAGTATCATTTTCCAACTTAAAGCCTGTAAGTTGCTTCTCAACATAAGTTGTAAATTCTCTTCTTTCTTCCATCAATTGAATACCTCTTTAGGATCAAATACTAATTAATTGACCTTTGATATAATTCACCAATTCTTTTCTTTGCTGCAAATACTTCATAAAAGATTTATCTTTTTTTTATCCATGGATAGTCTGCAATACTTGCACTTATTTGTATGCCATACATAGGCTCACCACCAATATGGTGTGACCAGTTGTATCCAGGAGATTCTTTTCCGTAACTTATTCCAGGCATATTATCTATCCCAATTCCATAATCGGTTGTTACTAACTGCATTTCACCACCCCAAACCTTAGAAGGATTGAGGCTCATTCCAGAAACAATATCTACTGATAAGATGCGATATCTATCATCTAAAGAAGTTAAGACACCTTTTGTCTCTTTAGCAATTACTTCAATATCTGAAAACCATTTATCAGATTCCCATTTTCCTTTTTCCGTATTAAGCGTTGTCTTATAACGAACCTGCTGACCAGGATTGATAGATTTAAGCTTACTAAGAACACCTGGGTAATCTCTATAGAACTTACTTTTATGCATTAGTAATTCATCCGGCATACCGGATAACTTGATCTTTAAGTATGTAGCACCTTCATTATCATAGCCTTCAAATTCTTTAATTTCTGACCATTGCTTTTTGACTGTCGCCCTAGCGTATTCAATCATCCGATCTTTTTCAGTCTTTGGCACCTGATCATCTTCAGAAGAATTAATATTATCAAGTGATTCAATGCCTATATTTGGATTTTCTTTCACAAAATTAGCCTTATTCTTTTTCTGTATTACAGGCTTTTTTCCATTGATATAGCTAGTATATGCTTGTCTTTCTTCTTCTGTAATTTCAGAACTAATCCCTTGCTTGTTGATACCTATTTCAAGCAGCACCCCCAAAATATCATCCGGATCTTTTTTGACCAATTTTGAAAAAGTTTTGACTGTATAACTTTCGTTGCCAACTGATTTAATTCTATGTGGATTCTTATTCACTTTTGGCCTTCCATCTGGAAAATATTCGGGCAAAGAAAAATAGTTAATTAACTTTTCAAAATCTCTACTATTTAAATTAATAGCATTCGATCTTATTTGGTTTACTTTTCTGTGCACTTTTTCAGTCATATTAAAAATATGAAACCAAGGAGTTTCATGTTTTAGAACTTCAGGCTGATCAATAACTTCAACATGCTGCTGAAACATTACTATTCCATTAATACGATCTAGTGCGCTTTTATTAAATTTCTTTATTCCAGATTTAGAAAGATAGACTTTTAAAGCATCTCTTTGCTTTTTTATTTGTTGATATGGATTTTTTCTCCCCTTATTAACAACTGCTTTACTGTTACCACGTTTAATTACCCACTCATTATTTTCAGAAACTTTTAACTCCCCTCCATAATTTTTCAACTCTAGAATAATTACCGCCCCTTCTGTAACCGCTAAGGCATCAATATCTCTACCGTTTGCAAGAACATTGCCAAATAAAAGTATTACTTCGTCCCTATCATCCCATATACCTTTTAATAGGTCGTAAAGCTCATCAAATGCTTCATTCTCATTTGTATGGTCAGAACCTTTTTCATTCCTAAATGCCTTGAACCCCATAATTATTTATATTTAGCTTTAAAATTTTATTTATAGAGGTTCATTATGTATCATATTTTTAGTTTATGCAACTAACTGCTTAAGCTTTTCAAGAATCCTAACCATCGCATAAGTATCAAGTTTGCAATATTCTAGTAATGCAGTTTTGGTCTTGATGATCTCATCTATGTCAGTTGCCTCACCTAACTGAACAAACATCCTCATGGCATCATCACCATTGTGCACTCCATCTAAATCATTGTAGGCATCTTTCATTTCAGGCACAATAGTAGGCAATACAACTTTCAGACTATAACGTCCCTTCATTTCCGGCATCCAGTAATCCCCCTTTTGAAAAGGCGTTGCTAAATCAATAAAGTTATCGTGGATGTTCATTAAATGATCTGC
>DUAL01000253.1:12780-13073 GCA_012960835.1 Flavobacteriales bacterium
TCTAATGAGCCATCTTCTTGCTCAATATGCAAAGAATATTGAAAAGGATACTTACCATACGGTTTCATACCTTTAAACTCCGGTATCGCCGGCCCAAGTGTTTCAAAATCAAAATGATAAATAGGGTAACTAATCGAATCGACAAGACCTTTAATTGCTTCTTTGTTAATCACACCCTTCTGAGCTTTCCATGCATCAACTTTCTTTTGTTGAATATCTGTCAGCTTCATAGTATCTGGAATATCTTCAACAGCCACAACCCCTTCTTTATACAACTGCACAGACTTTGGGTT
>DUAL01000254.1:0-1164 GCA_012960835.1 Flavobacteriales bacterium
GGAAAAGCATCTGAACGAGTTAAAACAGAAATTGAGCGTTTGTTTGCAGAGGGAACTCATATGAATCATCCACAGCAATAAGCACGTTATATTTTTTATTCCGCTAAAACAGAGTCTTTCATTCATAGTTTTAATGATAAATTGAAGTGTTTATTAATTTCATTTTGATGAAATGACAACATTTATTCAATTAGAATAAAATTATTTCAATTATTTTCTCACAAAATATTACATTATTTTTTTTATCTTTTTATTTAAACTCTTACAATAGTTATTAAAAACATACACAAGTATTTTAGAATAGAAGAATATAAAGTTTTAGCGTACAGACTCCTTTTAGCATATGTATTTTATGGGATTGCTAGGATCTTATTTACTATTTATAATTTTAAACTGTTAGGTTCGCCTGGCATCTTTGAGTTTTTCAAACTCTATTATCACGGCTTGATATTTGACACAGCAGGGATTCTTTATGTGAATGCGATTTTTATTTTGCTTAGTATATTACCATTTAGAATTAATACATGGAATATATTTCAGAAATTTCAATTCTGTGTTTATTTCTTTTTTAACCTTCTTGCTTATGCTACCAACTTTATTGATTTTATATACTTTAAGTTCATTTTAACCAGATCAACATTAGCATCCCTTGAATCTATTCAGCATGAAAGCAACAAAGCTATATTGCTGTTCAGTTTCGTCAAGAGCTACTGGCATGTATTTTTTCTATTTATTGTTCTCTCAATTATTTGGGTCTATCTCTATAGATTATGGAACCTAAAAAATAAAAGGCCACAAAATCTAGTCGCATATTATGGACTATCCATTGTTTGTTTCTTTGTTATAATAATCTTAATGGTTGGGGCCATTAGAGGGGGTGACTTTAAGAAATCCACCCGTCCCATTAATATGGTAGATGCCAACAGACATGTCAATAGCAGCATAAAAGCCGGTATAGTGTTAAATACTCCTTTTTGTATTATTAGAACGATAAATAAAAAATCTGTAAAAAAAGTTTAATAATACGCTGGTAATCACGCCAATTTCTGATAATCTCTTACCTCGTTATTTTCATCAGTTGCTTTTTTGATTAAAAACTCCAAAAAAGGCTGAAGAGGAGCGCTGCCTTTGCGACGTTGATCGCCTGTCTTGTGTGACCATTGT
>DUAL01000254.1:1174-2205 GCA_012960835.1 Flavobacteriales bacterium
CAAACGTAGTTCTTATTATTATAGAGAGTTACGGACGAGAATATTCCGGAGCATTTAATCCAAATACCGATATACAAGGGTACAAAAGTTATACTCCTTTCATTGATTCCTTAGCACAGCACAGTCTAATCTTTACAAATGCATATACAAACGGATATAAATCTATTCATGGTATGTCCTCAATATTGAGCGGAATCCCGTCATTTATAGATGCATTCACTTCCACACCTTATGCGAATCAAAAAATTGAATCACTGGTTTCTGTTCTGGAGAGTATTGGGTATCATACTTCTTTTTTTCACGGTGCAGAAAACGGCTCAATGGGATTTTTAGGTTATTCAAATATTTTAGGTATAGATAAATACTTTGGTAGAAATGAATACAATAATGATAATGATTTCGACGGATATTGGGGAATATGGGATGAACCGTTTCTTCAGTTTATGAAAGAAAAACTTGATGAAGAAAAAGAACCTTTTTTTAGTACTGTTTTTACTATTTCATCCCACGAGCCTTATATAATCCCTGAAAAGTATAAAGATACATTTTCTGAAGGTGATATTATCATGCATAAATGCGTTAAATATACGGATTTTGCCCTAAGGCGGTTCTTTGATGAAGCAAAAAAAGAACACTGGTATAATAACACCCTTTTCATTATGGTGGCGGATCACGCACATAAAATTTATTATCCTGAATACCGAAAAGCGTTGAATTTTAATACAATTCCTATATTGTTTCATCATCCCGATGGACGATATAATGGTATTAACAATTTATTAGCTCAGCAAATAGATATTTACCCAACTATTGTAGATATGATTGGTTTTAATAAACCATTTAGAAGCTGGGGGAGAAGTTTAATTAGTGATCAAGAAGAACCCTTTGTAGTAAGGTACTCCGGTTATTATTATTACTTTTATGATAAATATGTTTGCTGTTTTGACGGAGAAAAACTAATCGGGTTTTATAAATTAAGTGATAAATCCATGAAAAATAATCTCATAAATGAAAAATATTAATTAAAAAAA
>DUAL01000255.1 GCA_012960835.1 Flavobacteriales bacterium
AAACTATCAGGTTTTTCCTTGGGCTTAACCGATTTTTTTTGTTTTGATGTTGAAATACCTCCTGATGAAAAAATATTTTTCATTTTGGAATTAAAATCTTTTGCAATCGAAGGGCTGGAAATAATGAGCCCTGCACTGAAATTCGAATCTTGGCCTTCTTTGAAATGTGGATGATCACTAATCAAAGTAAAACCTTTTTTTATGCTATATACAGTTGGATTGTCAGTATACCGAAGATCTGGCTGGCCATCTTTACGGGTGTGCAACCATGTTTTTCCTAATATTTCGCAATCACTTGGTGGGGAATGAGCTGTGTCTTTCGAATCTGTGTAACCCGAGTTCATTTTTTCATATTCTATTGCAGAAAAGCCAGACTGTTTTACATTAACCAGACAAACATCCGGCATAAAAAATATTTCATCGTTATCAGTTGGGTCTTCCCAACCATATATATCAACATTTGTATCCAGGAATATTATACTCCATAATCCAGCAGAAGGAAAAACTTCATCAGCATTATTAACAAAATCAAACGCTTCTTTGACAGCATTCATCCTTTTTTCAACATTACTATCAATATCAAATTCTACATTCGTCCTTTGGGCCATTTTACCCTTTCTATAAAATATAAATAACCCTATCCAGCAAAAGAGAGCTGGGAACGTAAAGAAATCAATATTCATCCATATCAACATCTGAGGAAAAATAATAAATCCCAGGATACCAAAGATCCACTTTTGGGTACTAAAATATTTTTTATTGCTGTTTTCTTGCATGGCTGTGTACATATCTTGTGCAGAAACTTCATTTGTGGATTCATCTTCCAATAATTCCGTATATGTTATATTATCTTTTATCATTGACACTTTATATTGCAGCATGATAACTCCTTTTTTACCTTAATTATTAATTAAATATCAATATTATGTAATCAAATTAGACTGTTCATAATGTAAATATAATAATTTTGATTTAAAACACAAATTAGTTAAATCAAGAATATTTACCACCGATGAATAGTTCATATAAAGTTTAAAAACAGTTCAACCAACCAGTTAGCCGATTCCAGAAAACCTTGTTTTAGGAAAATGCCCCCGTGTTCAAAGCCACCGCCGACGAATACAATCAAAAAACCATAAACCAGAATATTTGTGAAGACTAAAAATAAAGTAGAAAATATTTTACCGCTCTTTATGATATCCGGCTGACTGTAGCTAAACTCCTGTATTGTTGAAAACACATGATAGGCAACCACAAAACCAAACAGAATAAAATAGTATAAATGAAATTTCGGAAGAATAATCAAATACACTGGAAGCATCAAAAAAGCAAATGTGGGTAAAAAATATGGTGCCAGGGTAATAAGAAAATTCCCTCCATATAGACTTGTTTCGCCTCCTGTGTCTTTTGTGACAGTAAAATGGGCCGGTTTCTTGAAGAATAAAAGCCCGACCAATAGATGGGTTAACTCATGTTCAAATGTTGAATAAAAATGCTTGTTTTTAAGCCAGGTAAACCAAAGAGGAATAAAAATACCAAAACCTGCCAGGAAATAGCGGATGGAAGGTTGATTACAGTCAAATGCCAAGATCATTTCCGCCAGGGTAATAGCAAAACCAATGCTGAGGAATACAGAAAGAATAGCAATTATTGGCTTATGAATCTTCATTTGGTGCTTTTTCCTTTTTCGCGACCCTCTTTTAGATAAGGAAACCCATTAAAAAATGTGACTTAGTACGTTTGCTTACAAACCAAGTAAGTACTCTTTATTAGTTGGATTTCATCGACTCTTGTATCAGTATCAATCCCAAGCTGACGAAGATTTTTATCAGACTCTTTTTGAATCTTGATAATTTCTTTGATATAAGTATGCTGTTGATTTTCATATGTCCCATTGTAGTACTTATGTTTTGATTCCCAAATTTGACCTTTACAAACCTGACACGTTGATAGATCTTTCATTATTAATTACTCCTTATTTTTAATGCATTCAATCATATCATAATCTACCCATCATCCCACAAACAAAAAACCCCACGAATGTGGGGCTTGATGGTTAAATGCTGGTATTACTCTAATTCTCGCCCGTGATATAATTCAAGATATTTTGGTTATAAATTAAACATAATGAAAACTGCAATATTTGTTGACGTGCAAAATATTTATTATACCACACGGGATACTTTTAGACGTTCATTCA
>DUAL01000256.1:0-1809 GCA_012960835.1 Flavobacteriales bacterium
TCATGCTATCTACCTCGGTAATACGCGTCATCTGACAGATCGCCAAGGAAGGTTTAAAAGTTTAACAATCCAAATGCCAAGGCTGAGTCCGGCTGTGGCGAGTCTTTTACAGTTTAGTCCTGAAAGTTGATGTATATGTTAGTATAAAATATGAAAATTAATAATTTAATATAAGGAGAGGTTTGTGTCCAATAAAAAAACAAGCGTTGTAAGAGACGACGAAAAAGTAATCTTAGAAAATGAAGATGTATTAATTACTGATAAAAGGTTTGAAATGAAGGGCCTAAACACCAAAATGGCCCAGGTATCTTCGTTCATTGCCGGTGAAAAAAAGATTGGCGTGTGGGGTTGGACTAAAGCAATATTGTCTGTAACTATAGTTTGGCTGATATCCGATGCAGTATTTTTATTTGGTCATGAAGGGGCCTCTTGGGCGATATGGGCTGTCGGAATTTATTTAATGTTTCGTTTTTTAAAAACATCCTCTATAGCTTACGTTACACTTGATTCGGGGGATGTTTTTGAATTCAACCCCACTTCGGTTTTTGGCCGGGACTGGGGGGACACCGATGTGGAGTCAAAAATTAATCTGGCTATAGTAGAGAGTAAGGATGAGGAGTCCACATCAAACAATCTTGAGGATGAATTGAATTCGCTAAAAGAGCTTTTGGAAAAAAAGTTAATTACCCAGGATGAGTTTGATATTAAGCGTAAAAAACTAATCGACTTATAGAGCTAATACTAGGACATGACTATGCAACAAGCTTCAAAAAACGAAAAGGTATTTTTTCAAAATGAAAACCTACTGGTTACAGATAAAAGAATCTCTGGGAAGGCGATCCATGTAGATAATAACCTGATTACATCCTGTTATTTGGATGAGGCTAGTGGTAAGGTTTACCGGTGGATTGAGGCGATTTTTGCCATTTTGGTCTTTTATTTTGTTTCGGATGAGTTTTATTTTATATATGATGGTTCTGATATATTGAAATTTATTACCATGCCCATCGGTTTTTATATTGCGTGGCAATTTATCCGCGTTAAATATGCCGTCATAATTGGAATAAAAACAGGAAAAAATGTTGAACTGGATCCGAAAGAAATACTTGGTCCTGACTGGGAATCAGTAAAACTTCAAAATATTATTAACGAGGCTGTTGGAAATGAGAAAAATCAGAACACCAATAGATCGAAAAGCTCTCCTAGTCTTGAAGATGAATTGAATTCATTGAATTCACTTTTAGAAAAGAAGTTAATTACTCAGGAAGAGTTTGATATTAAACGAAAAAAACTAATCGACTTATAGTATCTAAGTAAGTAATGAATGCGGCTGCGGCGAGTCTTTCACCGTTTGAGCATAAAAGTTGATATATATGTTTATATTGTATATGTTTTTTAAACAAAATCAACTGGCATTAGGTTCTTATTGGCAAGATTAGTAATCACCCAACTACGATTCTCGGTTTCAACGCCGTTCATTAATTGCAAAATATGATCAACTGTAAATGGCGCTACAATTTGATTGTTATCAGTTAAATGTGCAATTAAATTATCTTTATTCATAACACCTTTTAAGATGTTTGTAAATCTATATATCTCGATTTCTTCATGTGAAAGCTCCTTATTTTTTATTATAGAATTTTTCACTTCAGGATGGCGTGTATTTTTAGGGTATTGCATAGACAAAATAACACCTAAAATTGGTATAAAAATAAAAAAAGTATAGACATTGGAGAAGGCGACGGCAAGTCTTATTTTTAAAGGGCTAGAGCTGGTGTCTATAGTTGTGTCTGTTTACCGTGCGACGTT
>DUAL01000256.1:1840-2198 GCA_012960835.1 Flavobacteriales bacterium
ACGCAGATTTAGAATTACAGTATCGTGGCCGACTCGATGCATCGCGTAAAGAGTCTGCTGCGACCGATGTTAAGCGTGACTTGTTTGATGCCATGAGCCAAGTGGCGAAAACGAGTCAAGGCCCACAAGATCAAATTCCGTCAATGGGCTGTTCCATTAAGTGGTACTAGTTGATTTATATAATAAAAAACTAATATAAGCCAGTTAGCGTATAATTGCGGTCTTTGTCCGCTACTAAAAGACCATGTCTGAAAATAAAACCGATAACAAACCTGATAACAAATCTCAAGCCAAATTTAGTGATTTTGGCTTGTCTGATTCGATTCTAAGCGTATTAGATTCTATCGGTTACGAAACG
>DUAL01000257.1:0-956 GCA_012960835.1 Flavobacteriales bacterium
TGAAAAATAGCCTAATAAGAATACCATTACACCTTCTCTAACCCCCCAGCCTGCAATAGAAATTGGAATCAACATAAATAATGTAACTACAGGGACAACTAACAAAACATCAAGCCATTCAACTGTTATTCCCAGTCCTTTTGAAAGAATTAAGACAGTGTATACTGATAGCAAATGTATAACAACAGAAATGATAATTAATCGAATGCCGTAGAATTTAGACATTATCAGTCGTCTGCCTTCAAAAGACAATGCATACAAACCTCGTATAATTCTAAAATTAGATAATTTATTCGGCAAAAAATCTAATGCTAGCACTACACCTATAATACTAAAAATACCTACAATGCTAATAATTATTCCATATTCTAAAACTGCATCACTTAACTTATCAAGAAAACTAGGGGTTACAGCTAAAACTAAAACCATCAAACCTATCACTCCAAAAAGTCGATCTAATAAAACACTAAGAGAGGAGTTTCTAATACTAATTCCATTTTTACGTACATAATATATACGTAAAGCATCTCCTCCAATACTTGATGGTAATGCCTGATTAAAAAATAACCCGACTAATAAATAACGCAATGTTGCTAGATAAGTAGGATAAAAATTAAAATGGAATAACAATTTTCTCCACCTATAAGATGCAATCAACATTTGAAATACTAGAATTATAAGTGCTATCAAAAAATAAATAAAATCGATATTTGCTAATAATTCCAAAGTCTTATTAAAATCAAAACTAATAGCTATTAGCAATAGCAAACTAATAGAAAAAATAAATTTAAACATAACCAACCCACCATTACTCGTAAAAACTATTTTTAGTGCTGTTTTAAATTTCATAATATTATCTTAGGATGAATGGCGTCAATATTAAATTAAAATTACATTGGTTAACTACTAACTGTACTTAAAAACAAGTTAACAATTTTTTTCTGATCAGAGTATTT
>DUAL01000257.1:966-2196 GCA_012960835.1 Flavobacteriales bacterium
GAAATAGGGTTCTTTGATCTGCACTAAATTGCAAACCACACAACTCTGTTTCCGTGGGGCCGATGGCAAAAGGAAAAGATTGACCTGAATAAGGCCCTGAAGTAGGGATAAACCATGCATTATTGTTGCTGTAAATACCTCGCAATGAACTGTTGGAAACTTTGTCACGATCATCTACCAAAACCGAATACTGGGAAAAAATATGGGTATTACCAGTCAAAATGCTTGGAATTGTTACTGTAGAACTTGAATCATTCAATAATTCTGCATAACGTTGTGCAATTTCATGTCTCATTAGTAACTCTTGTGGAAATATTTCAAATTTAGACAATAAAATTGCCGCTTGAATTGTATCAAGCCTTCCATTTATACCAGCTCTTTGGTGCTGATAACGCTTACTTTGGCCATGGATACGTAAATCCCTCATTATCGCTGCTAATTCATCATCATTGGTAAATATTGCACCGCCATCCCCATAGCAACCTAATGGCTTACTAGGAAAAAAACTAGTACATCCTATAGTTGACAAGCTACAAGATTTCTTTTTATTGTGCATAGCCCCAAAACTCTGAGCGCCGTCCTCCAGTACTGGTAAATTAAACTCGCTTGCAATTATGTTAATAGCATCAAAATTGGCACACTGACCAAATAAACTTACTGGTAGTATTAATTTTGTTTTCTTTGTTATGGCGCTTTTAATCTTTCCAGGGTCAATATTAAAAGTAGATTTCTCTATATCTACATAAATAGGTTTTGCACCTAGCAAAACAATCATCTCAATAGTGGCAATAAACGTAAATGGAGAAGTTATTATTTCATCGCCAGGGCCAATACCTAAAGCCATCATTGAAATTAATAACGCATCAGTTCCTGAAGAAACGCCTATGCAGTGTTTAACACCGACATATTGTGCTAATTTTTCTTCTAATTCAAAAACCTCTGGACCCATAATATATTGACCGTGATCTAGAACTTTTTTGATATTGAAATCAATATTTTTCCTAATTAATTTTTGTTGTGCTTTTAAGTCAATGAAATTCATATGTAATACTTATAAAAATAGTTATTTATTTTTCAATTTGAAATATCTAAGTGGACTATCATAAACTTATTAGATTTAAATAAATATTATTTAGATCTTTTCTATAACGTTTTATACTAAAACAATTAATAATATTTTTATGTAGTTTATTTGCATACTGAGAAAGTTTGCTTGGATTCTTACTTAAC
>DUAL01000258.1:0-3332 GCA_012960835.1 Flavobacteriales bacterium
TGAGGATGAAAATAGTACAGCTATTACTGACTTAGAGGTTTATCCTAATCCATCAAGAGATATTTTCAATGTAACATTTGTTTCTGATGAGGTTCAAAACTTAAAAATAAGGATTGTAAACTTATTAGGAGAAGCGGTATTTGTTGATGAAAAAGAAAAATTCATTGGGCAGTACAGTAAAGCATTCAATCTTAATACTTATCCTAAAGGAATCTATATGTTAGAGATTGAAACCAATAGTGGGGTTGTCAATAAGAAACTGATATTACAGTAAAAAGATAATTTGATAAACTAAAAATAAGTATATCTTTTTGAGGGCTTTTTCCTATCTTTGAAACTTCAAAAATAACTTATGAAATTATTAGAAGGGAAAACTGTAATTATAACTGGTGCCAGTAGAGGTATGGGTAAAGGGATAGCGGAGGTGTTTGCCAGGCATGGAGCAAATATTGCTTTTACTTACCAATCATCTGATGAAAAAGCAAAAGCTTTGGAAAAAGAATTATCTGCAAATGGCTGTAAAGTAAAGAGCTACAAATCAGATGCATCTAATTTTGATGCTGCACAAAAATTAGCAGATGCGGTAATAGAAGAATTTGGCAGTATTGATGTGCTAGTGAACAATGCTGGAATCACAAAAGATAATTTACTAATGCGAATGAGTGAAGCGGATTTTGATAGTGTAATGCAGGTAAATATGAAATCGGTTTTTAACCTTACAAAAGCCGTAATGCGCCCAATGTTAAAACAAAGAAAAGGATCAATTATTAATATGAGTTCGGTGGTTGGTGTAAAGGGTAATGCTGGTCAAGCTAATTATTCGGCTTCCAAAGCTGCAATTATTGGATTTACAAAATCGGTTGCTTTGGAGTTGGGCTCACGAAACATAAGATGCAATGCCATTGCACCCGGCTTTATTGAAACTGAAATGACAGAGGCATTAGGGGAAGAGCAAGTAAATGCGTGGAGAAATTCTATTCCCCTAAAAAGAGGTGGGACAACAGAAGATATTGCCAACACTACTTTGTTTTTGGCCTGTGATATGTCGGCTTACATTACCGGCCAAGTATTGAATGTATGCGGAGGCATGCTTACTTAATTTTATGTTTGACATAAGCACAGAACTACCTTTCGGATTAAGTTTATTTACCCTATTAATTGGATTAGGTTATGCTACTCTCCTATATCGAAAGGATGATAAAATTGGCAGTATTTGGCTAAAAAGAACTCTCTTTCTGTTTAGAATGCTTGTGGTTTCTTTCCTTTGCTTTTTACTTTTAAGTCCGCTTATTAACACCCTATTAAAACAAGATGAAAAACCAATTCTTATATTGGCGCAAGATGCTTCCGCTTCTGTAAAGGATTATAATATTTATGATGATTTATTTCAGTTAGCAGAGCAAACAGAAAAAGATTTTGATGTATTCCCCTTTCATTTTGATGAGACAATCAAAGAAGGATTAACTAATGAAATGAGTGGTTTGCAAACTAATTATGCCAATTTGTTTGATGAGTTGGAAAGTAGGTTTTTAAACAGAAATGTAGCAGCTGTTGTAATGGCTACTGATGGGCTTTATAATATTGGTGAAAATCCTATTTACAAGGAAAATGCTACAAATGTTCCTATTTATACTATTGCTTTGGGCGATACCATTCAGCAAAAGGATTTGCTTATTAAAAATGTGCAATACAATGAAATTGCTTTTCTGGGAAACGATTTTCCTATTGATGTACTGGTGGAGAGTTTTAATTGCAAAAATGAAATAGCTGAATTAAAATTATATAATGGGAAATCGCTTTTGTACAAACAAAAAATTAATATTAATCAAGATGATTTTCATCTTAAAATTCCACTAAAAATATTTGCAAAACAAAAAGGACTGCAAAAATACACTTTGCAAATAAGCAGTTTAGCAAGCGAAAAAAACAAAGCCAATAATCGTTATGAAATTTTTGTGGATATTCTTGAGTCTAAATACAATATCCTCCTGCTTTCTGATAATTCTCACCCTGATATTGCAGCTTTTAAAAGCGTGTTGCTTAAAAACAAACATTACAGTATTGAGGTAGAGAAACTAGAAAGTTTTTCAAAAAATATAGAAAAATATAATTTAATTGCACTTTTTGGAATTCCAACTAATTCTGATTCTGGGAAACTAACAGAGATTATAAATTCGGATGTACCGCTTTTGTTTTTTGTAAATGCTAGAACAAATCTTACTTATTTTAATAATTTATATAAAGGGTTGGATATAAAAGGAAAAAATACAATGCAAGAAGTTTTTGTTTCTCAAAACGAGAATTTTTCATTGTTTACAATTTCCTCTGAATTATCAAAGTTTTTCTTGCAATCACCACCCCTTTATGCCTATTTTGGTAATTACAAACTATCTTCTGTGACGGAAGTATTGTTAAATCAGAAAATAGGAAAAATAACAACTGAAAAGCCCATTTTGTTTTTTGAAAATTCTACAAATAAAAAAGTTGGGGTTTTTACTGGGGAAGGTTTTTGGAAATGGAAATTATTGGAGTATTCCAAGCAAAAAAACAGTAAAGCTTTTGATGAGCTTTTTTCAAAAATTGCACAGTATTTACTTTTACAAGATGATAAATCTCATTTTCGCTTGCAGTATGAACATAAAATAAATGTAAATGTGCCAATTATTTTTGAAGCAGAATTTTACAATGATAGTTATCAGCCGGTAAATAAAAATGATATTTCATTAATTATAACTGATGATAATGGAAAAGAATATCCTTTTAATTTTTCAAAACTGAATAAGGCATACCATCTTAATGTAGGTGTTTTTCCTGTTGGGGAATATTCATTTACTGCAAAAGTGCTTGGCACTACTCATATTAAAAAAGGGAAATTTAATATTATTCCTTTCCAAGCGGAAATGCTACAAACTAAAGCAAATCATCAACTGCTTTACAATTTAGCATATCAAAATCAGATGGAAAAATTAATAAAAGAAATTACTAATTCTGATCGAAATAAAACAATAATACACACTAAGGAAAAAGTGCAAGAAATGATAAATATTCAATGGATTTTATTTACTTTGCTGCTTCTAATTTGCACAGAATGGTTTATTAGAAAATACAATGGATTTTATTAAAATTTAAAACAACAAAAAATAACTAAAAACAACAAATTATGGAAAACAGGAAGTTACCATCAGCAATATTGATAGGAATAGTAGGATTTGTCCTATTGACACTATTTGGATCAAGCATGTTCTTAACTATTGATCCGGGAGAAAAAGGAATATTATTTAAACGCTTTGGCGGAGGATTAGAAAAAGATATTGTCTATGAGCAAGGCTTTC
>DUAL01000258.1:3432-3863 GCA_012960835.1 Flavobacteriales bacterium
ATTGATTTATCAATTCGATATATGCCAGTACAAGAAAAGATTGGATATCTGCATGATGAGATAGGAAGAGATTATCTAGAACGTATAATAAAACCTGAGATCAGATCTGTTACTCGTGAGGTTATTGGCAATTATTTGCCAGAGGAACTATATTCTACAAAAAGAGAAGCAATTGAAGATGAAATAGAGGTGCTTACTAGAGTTAAAGTTGAAGCTAAGTATTTAACTTTAGATGCAATTTTGATTAGAGACGTTACGTTACCTCTAACTCTTAGAAATGGAATAGAAAAGAAATTAGTTCAAGAACAAGAATCTTTAGAGTATGAATTTAAGATTGATAAAGCTAGAAAAGAGGCTGAAAGAAAAGAGATTGAGGCGAATGGTATTGCTAAATTTCAACAGATTGTAAATAGAACTATTACACCTCAACT
>DUAL01000258.1:4062-12971 GCA_012960835.1 Flavobacteriales bacterium
AAAAAAGCAAAGCAAGAAGTTAAGATTCCTACTGTAAACTTTATGGTAATTACAGGAATGGCTATCACACCAGATATGGATATGAAGGCTGAAATATCTGATGGAGAGGAAGGGGTTCTTATGCGACAAAAAATTAAAGAAAAAGGTTTGAAGATTTCTTTTGATTTTGGCACGCAAGTTCCCAAAGAAATGAAAAAATTAATAGTAGAAGCTCGCACATTACATTCTATGACTGATGCAGTGAATGTATTGACAAAACAGGGTTGGGAATTTTCTGGTTCTGATATTCAAACGGATGAAAATGTAACTTACTATTATTACTACATGCAAAGGAAATAATTTTTCTCTTTCATAAAGAATAAAACCCAAGTGCGAGCTTGGGTTTATTTTTTGCTTTTTAGTAGATTTTTTAGCTCAAACAATTCATCTCTAAGGTCTTTTGCCCTTATGAAATCAAATTCTTTTGCAGCAGTTTCCATTTTAGTTTTAGTTTGGTTGATTGCTTTCTGCAATTGCTTTTTTGATATATTTTCAATATCTAACTTTCTTATTTCTTCTGCATCAACTGAATAAGGATTTAGCTTTTTTACAAGGGCACTTTCTGCTCCTTTCGCTATTTGAGTAGGGGTGATGTTATGTTTTTTATTATACTCTTGTTGTCGTTTTCTTTTCTTCAAGTTATCATTTATTGTCCTTTGCATGGAGTTGGTTATTCTATCGGCATACATAATAACCAATCCGTTTAGGTTTCGTGCAGCCCTTCCAGCTGTTTGTATCAAAGCTTTTTCTGAGCGCAAGAATCCTTCTTTATCCGCATCCATTATAGCTACCAAGCTTACTTCTGGAAGATCCAATCCCTCTCTTAATAGATTTACCCCTATCAATACATCAAACACTCCCTCTTTTAATCCACTTATAATTTCTACTCTTTCCAAAGTGGGCACATCCGAATGAATATACCGGCATTTAATGCTAAATTTACCTAAATATTTAGTGAATTCTTCAGCCATTCTTTTCGTTAAGGTGGTAACTAAAACCCTTTCTCTTTTTTCAATTCTGATTCGAATTTCCTCTAATAAATCATCAATTTGATTACCACTTGGACGAACGCTAATTTCAGGATCGAGCAAGCCAGTTGGGCGGATGAATTGCTCTACAATTACACCATTGCATTTTTCAAACTCATAATCTCCAGCAGTTGCACTTACATAAATAGTTTGGTTACACATTAATTCAAACTCCTCAAATTTTAAAGGGCGATTATCTAGGGCTGCAGGAAGGCGAAAGCCATGCTCTACCAAGGTTTCTTTTCTTGATCTGTCGCCACCGAACATTGCTCTTACTTGAGGTAAACTAACATGACTCTCATCAATTACTGTAATAAAATCATCTGGGAAATAATCCAACAGACAAAAAGGACGTGTACCTGTTGATCTTCCATCAAAATATCTAGAATAGTTTTCAATGCCAGAACAATATCCTAATTCTTTTATCATTTCCAAATCAAATTCTGTTCGTTCTTTTATTCGCTTTGCTTCCGTTTTAAGTTCTAAATTTTGAAAATGTTCTATTTGCGCTACCAAATCATCTTGAATAATAGAAATAGCTGACTGTATCTTATCTTTTGAAGCCACAAAAATACTTGCCGGATAAATACGAATTTGAGAAATATTTTCAAAAACATGCCCATTTTCTGGGTTAATACTTTCAATTTCTTCAATCTCATTTCCAAAGAAGTGAATTCTAAAAGCAATATCGGTATAAGCAGGATAAATATCAACCGTATCTCCTTTAACTCTAAAATTTCCTCTTTCAAATTCCGCTTCTGTTCTACTGTAAAGTGCTGTTACCAATTTTTGTAACAAATGATTTCTGCTTATCAAATCACCAGAATTTATTTCAATCATTCCAGCATTGAAATCTTCTGGATTTCCAATGCCATATATACAACTTACAGAGGAAACCACAATAATATCTTTCCGCCCAGAAAGCAGGGAAGAGGTTGTGTTTAGGCGTAATTTTTCAATCTCCTTATTTATCGAAAGATCTTTTTCAATATAAGTTCCTGTACTAGGTATGTATGCTTCCGGTTGATAATAATCGTAATAGGATACAAAATATTCTACGGCATTGTTTGGGAAGAATTGTTTGAATTCACTGTAAAGTTGAGCCGCCAAAGTTTTGTTATGACTAAGCACTAAAGTAGGCCGATTGACCTGCTTAATTACATTTGCTATTGTAAAGGTTTTTCCAGAACCTGTTACGCCAAGTAAGGTTTGGAATTCTTCCCTGTCCATTAAACCATCTACTAATTGTGTAATAGCTTTTGGTTGGTCGCCTGTTGGAGAGAATTTGGAAACTAATTCAAAGTTCATGAATTAGTGTTGTGCAATTATTTTCAGTTTTTCTTTTAAGAGTTCTACTTCTTTTTGTGCTGATTCAATTTTATTTTCTACTTCTTTTTTAAGGGAATCATTGCTTTTGCTTTTCCCAAAAAAGGAGATGTTGTTTTCGTATTGTGTAATTATTTTCTTTACATCATCCATCTTAGTTTTGATAATTTCTTTTTCTTTTATTAATCTGGACTGATTTCCGTTTATTGCAGTTATTTTATTGATGAATTTTTCTTTTTCAATATCCTTTTTTTCTAACTTAATAACATCATAATGCTTGTTTAACATCTTTTCAAAGTCTTGGTCAATACTTTGTTTTTTGAAAGGAACAAAACCACATTTTTTCCACTCTTTTGAAAAGTTATTTAATGTTTTAAAATCTTTCTTTCCATCATTAGAAGGACTAAATTTTTCTACTTCTTTTAGTACTTTTTGCTTTGCTAATAGGTTTTGCTCTTTTGTTTTATCTAAATCTTTGAAATGTGCTTTTTTGTCATTAAAAAAGCCGTTACAAGCCGTTTTGAATCTTTTCCAAAGTTTGTCCGATATTTGTTTGGGAGCAAATCCAGAATTCTTCCAATCTTCTTGCAACTTTATAAGTTTCTGTGTTGTTTCTTTCCAATCCGTACTTTCTTTCAATGCTTCCACTTTTTCACAAATTACAGTTTTTGTTGCGATAACTTTTTCCGTATCTTCTTTTTTGTTTTTGTAGAAGTCATTTTTCTTTTTATAAAAGTTATCCAAGGAAGATCTTAAATATTTCCATGCTTTTGTATTGTCTTTTTTGTTTAATCTCCCAATTGCTTTCCACTTCTCATTTAAAACTTTACTTTCTTCAATTAGTTTTTGCCAAGCTTGATGTGATGTAGGAATGTCCTTTGTTAAGTCGTCAATAGCTTTGCAAATGCTATTTTTTTCTGCTAACCTTTTATCGGTTTCTTCTTTTTTATGAAGGAAGTAATCATTTCTTTTTTTGTGGAGTACTTTTGTTGCTGTCTGGAATCTCTCCCAAATACTTTCTCTTTGCTCTTTTTTAACCGGACCAATATTTTTCCAATGTTCGTGAAGCTGTTGCAAACTCTCATGCATTTTATTTAAAGAATTTTCCACTTTTAATGCTTCTGCTTTTTCGCAAATCATGGTCTTTTCTTCAAAATTCCTTTTGAAATCTAAATCTCTTAGGTCGTTATTTATTTTGATATAATCATAAAAAAGCTCCACATGATGATGGTAACTTTGCCAAAGATTATTGTTTTCGACAATAGGGACATAACCAATGCTTTTCCATTTTTCTTGTAAAGCCCTAAACTGCTCAAATGTTTTTTTAATCGATTCTTCTTGTTTTGTCAAATTATCAATATCCTTAATTATTTGTCTTTTTTGAAGCAGGTTCTTTTCTTCTTGTTCCTCTTTTTCCTTTCGCATTTTGGCTTTCGCCCATTTAAAGGAATTGTAACATTTTCTAAACGCTATTTCCAAAGGATGAAGAGTAGATTTTTTTGGTTTTTCTTTCGATTCTTCTATATCTTCTATATCTTCTGTGTCGCCTTCCTTTACTAGCAGTTCCACTATCTCACCAGAAACATCTGGTGAAATTTTTACCTCCACTTCTGGTTGTATTATTCTGCTAGCTGAAACGGTTTCTGCAATGCTTCTTCTTTCTACTTTTTCCTTTTGATGTTGTTTTAGTTTTAGGTAAAAAAGAGTCCTTACTTCCTCCACTTTTTTAGATACCGAAAGGATGTTGTTATTTGATGAAAGAATATGCATTTCTTGAATTAATTCTTCCATACTAAATACGGAAAGATCCCTTTCATTTTCAGCTTTCAATTCTCCATTAGTTGAAGTTTCAGTTACATCAATTTCAACAATTTCTTCTTCTTGTTTTTCGTTTTCGTCCATTTTTTAATTTAGATTATTTTACAAATTTATGCTTAAATTCCATATTTTCCAACTCTTTTCGGCTTGAAGATACAGCATCTGTTTTCCGTTTTTTATTTGCGCTCCTTTGGCCATTCCTTTTTTTAAGAATTGACTCTCTTCTGGATTATATACTAAATCGTAAAGTAAATGTTTCGTATTGATTGCATTATATGGTAAATCAGCAAAAGTATCCGCATTAGGATACATCCCTAAGGGAGTAGTGTTAATAATAATGTCATTTTTTTGTATTACTTCTTCTGTAATGTCTGCAAATTTTAGCATTAAGTTTCGGCTAAAAATACTAAAATTAATATCTCTTTTATAAAATACAAAGGCTATGGCTTTAGATGCTCCACCATTTCCCAGAATAATGGCATTATTTCTGCCATTAAGCAATGGGGTGATACTCTCTTCAAACCCAAAAATATCGGTGTTATGACCAATTAATTTATTTCCATTAATTTGAATTGTATTTACCGCCCCAATTTCTTTTGCATCCTCTGTTAGCTCATCTAATATTGGGATTACTTTTTCTTTGAAAGGAATTGTAATGTTCAACCCTTTTATATTTTTTTTCTGAATTAACTCTCTTAAACAGGAAATATCATTTATCTCAAAATTTAGATACTGAGAATCTTTAATTCTTTCTTTTGAAAATTTCTTTTGAAAATATTGCTGAGAAAAAGAATGAGAGAGGTTTTCACCTATAAGCCCATAGGTTTTCATGCTGCTTTTTTAGGAGAAAAACTTTCCAAACCCCATACGACAACAATTCCAAAAACAATTAAAGCAAAAGCAATAAGAGTTTCTTTCTCGGTAATATTTGGAAAATACCAATGGTATTCGAGTACTTTCTCCTTTCCATCAATAATCATGCTTTCTGCTATTTTTTTCCAAGGCCAAATGATATTTAAAGATCCCAAAATAAAGCCAGTTAAAAGGGCAAGGGTGGCATCTTTATGATGTTTCAGTACCCAAGCCAAAGCATGCGAAAAACTCATTAGCCCCACAGCTGATCCGATAATGAATATAGCTAATAAATAATTTAATTCGGTAATTGCAGTAACCATCAGTAGTTCATAGTTCCCCATCAAAATAAGAATAAAGGAACCAGAAAGTCCGGGCAACATCATGCCACTAATTCCTATTATTCCACAAATAAATACAAAAAATAGATTGCTGTTTTCTGTAGCTGGAGTTATAAATGATAGTGATATAGCAATAGCAGTTCCTACAACCAATGCAATTATACTTTGTATTTTCCACCTTTTTACTCGCTTGCCAACAAAATATACAGATGCTACAATTAAACCAAAAAAGAATGCCCAAATTAAAATTGGGTAATTGGTAAATAGGAATTTGAACAAATTGGCAATACTAAAAACACTAGCCACACTTCCACCAAAAACTGCTAATAGAAAATAAAAGTTGGTGTGCTGAATAAATCTTTTAATATCAAGGGAGATAAGCAGTTTTAGGGCTTTTAGATCAAATGATTTGAGGGAGTTGATTAACTCTTCATAAATTTCAGTAATTAGTGCTATTGTTCCACCAGAAACGCCAGGAATAACATTTGCAATTCCCATTGCGATCCCTTTAAGAAATAGAATAAAGTAATGTCGCATTTACTTCTTTTTTATGTAGTCAAAGAAAGTATCTGCTCTTAATCCTATTCGTAAAGTTTCCAATGGTATTACTTCATCCCAGGAAATATTACCTAAATTTACATTCGAACCTAACAGCTTAATAAACCAAACTTGCTGTGTTTTTCTTGGTGCTTCCCAAAGGATATTCTCACAAGGTATTTCGGTTAATATCTCGTCAATCAAGTCAGAACGCACATCCCCCCCTTTATTGTAAATTCCTACATTTCCTCCTTCTCTGGCTTCTGCTATTACCTTCCAAGCGCCAGCCTTTAATTCTTTTTGCATGAGCTGAATCCATTTATATGGAGCTATTAACTTGTTTTCATCTTTTGATCCTACTTCAGAAACCACTTTAAATTCTTTTGCTAAATCTTTTATGTAATTGCATTTATCTTCATGTGATATATCTATGCTTCCATCAGAAACTTCACACATTTCAATATTCCAATTTCTGAGTAACTGCTTATATTCTTCAAACATGCCCCTTATAATAAATGCTTCAAATAGTGTTCCTCCTATATAAACCATCAATCCAGCCTCTTTGTAGAGGTCAATTTTGGCTCTAACATGAGGGGAAATAGCAGAAGTACCAAAACCTAATTTAACGATATCAGTATGAGGGCCGCACATATCAATAAAATTTTTGGTATCATTGATACTCAATCCCCTATCCATCATCATGGTTAAGCCATTTTCTCTTGGCTTTTGTGTCCTTTCAGGAATATCTGTTAAAAAGAAGTTCATGTAATTAGTCGTATTAATTTTTACAAAGATAAAAATATAAGATTATTGTTTTAGTTTTGCAGCAGCAAATCAAGAATGAATAATGACTTTAATAAAATCAATTTCAGGGATTAGAGGAATAATAGGAGGAGAAGTAGGAGATTCACTTTCACCTTTGGATATCGTTCGCTTTACAGCTTCCTATGCTACTTTTATTAAAAAACAAGGAGGTAGTTCAAATACCATTATTATAGGAAGGGACGCTAGAATTTCAGGGGAGATGGTGAGTAATATTGTTTCAGGAACTTTAATGGGTTGTGGATTTGATGTATTGGATATTGGCCTGTCTACCACTCCAACTGTGGAGGTTGCTGTGCAGTTAAAACAATCAGCAGGAGGCATAATTATAACGGCAAGTCATAATCCAAAAGAGTGGAATGCGCTTAAATTACTGAATGGAAAAGGTGAGTTTTTGTCAGCAACAGATGGAGAAGAGATTTTATCAATAGCAGAAAATGATAATTTTACTTTTACAGGGGTGAATAATTTAGGAGCTTATATATTTGATGATTCATATAATGATAAACACATTGAGCAAGTTTTGAAGCTGAAATTAGTAGATGTTGATTTAGTAAAATCAGCTGGATTTAAAGTGGTTGTTGATGCTGTGAATTCAACCGGTGGATTTATGATTCCTAAATTGTTAAAAAAAATGGGAGTGGAGTGCGTAAAATTATTCTGTAATCCAAACGGACAATTCCCGCATAACCCAGAACCACTTCCTGAAAACTTAACAGAAATATCAAAATTAGTTGTTGAAGAAAAAGCCCATTTTGGAATTGTAGTGGATCCTGATGTAGATAGATTGGCAATGGTTTGTGAAGATGGAAGTATGTTTGGAGAGGAATATACTTTGGTTGCAGTAGCTGATTTTGTACTGAGTAAAACTCCTGGAAATACGGTTTCTAATCTATCTTCCACAAGAGCTTTAAGGGATGTTACCAACATTCATAATGGGCAATACCAAGCCTCAGCAGTTGGAGAGGTTAATGTGGTTGAAAAAATGAAAGCATGCAATGCAATAATTGGTGGAGAAGGAAATGGAGGAATAATCTATCCAGAATTGCATTATGGAAGAGATGCCTTAATTGGAGTAGCACTATTTTTAACGCAATTGGCTGAACGAAAAATATCTACCAAAACTTTAAGAGATTCTTTTCCAAACTATTTTATATCAAAAAACAAAATGGAGTTAACTCCTGAAATAGATGTAGATGCTATTTTATCTACTTTGGAAAAGAAATATAAAGATGAACAGATTACTACTATTGATGGGCTTAAAATTGATTTTGAAGATGGCTGGGTGCATCTTAGAAAATCCAATACTGAACCTATAATTCGTATTTATGCAGAAAGTGAGGGAGAGGAGAAAGCCATTGCTTTTGCACAAAATATGCTTCAAGAAATTAAAGAATTACTATAAAATGAAAAGAGTTTATTTAGATAATGCTGCAACTACTCCTATGGCGCCAGAAATTATTGAAATGATGAGCGATATGATGAAAACTAATTTCGCGAATCCATCATCTGTGCATTCCTTTGGTAGAGAATCTAAAATAATTGTTGAGAATGCTCGAAAAAGTATTGCTAATTTATTGAATACTTCACCAGGCTCTATCTTTTTTACTTCAGGTGGTACTGAGGCGGATAATATGGCAATTAAATGTGGAATACACGACCATGATATTAAACATGCTATCACTTCCAAGCTTTCTCATCATGCAGTTTTATATCCTTTGGAGGATTTAGCAGCATCAGGAAAAATAGAACTTTCCTACATAGATATTGATGAAAATGGAGTAGTTTCTCTTTCTCATCTTAAAGAGTTGCTACAGAATAACCCCAGAACTCTTGTATCCATTATGCATGCCAATAATGAGATAGGAACTATTCAGGATTTAAAACAAATAGGAGAAATCTGTAAAGAATATCATGCTATTTTCCATTCAGATACAGTACAAACCATAGCACATTTCCCTTTCAATATGCAAGAGCTAAATATCGATTTTATGGCTGCCTCTGCTCATAAATTTCACGGACCAAAAGGAGTGGGATTTATATATATATCAGAAAATATTCAGATAAAGCCAATGCTAAGAGGAGGAGAACAAGAAAGAAATATGCGTGCTGGAACAGAGAATGTTTATGGTATTGCAGCCCTTGC
>DUAL01000259.1 GCA_012960835.1 Flavobacteriales bacterium
AAAAACAAATAATTCAAGATTTGCTTGGGATTCTTACAGAAGATTCATTCAACTTTTTGGTAAAGTTGTATTCAATATTGATGATCAAAACTTTGATAATATACTGGATTCAGCAAAAAAAACACAAGGTGTAGTAGATGACAGTCAACTAAATGTTGATTCCTTAAAAAAAATTGTTTTGGATTATAAGCAAATCTGTGAGAAATATGCAAAACGAAAATTCCCAACAAATCCAAATGAACAATTACAGTTAGCAATTGAAGCTGTCTTTAAGAGTTGGATGGGTGAAAGGGCTGTAGTTTATCGAGAAAAAAATAATATTACAAAAAGTGTTGCGAACGGCACAGCTGTAAATATTGTTACGATGGTATTTGGTAACATGGGGAATGATAGTGCAACTGGTGTGGTTTTTACTAGGAATGGACATGATGGCACTAAGGAACTTGAAGGAGAGTATTTACTAAATGCACAAGGTGAGGATGTGGTTGCTGGAGTTAGAACAGGAAAAGATATTTTAACATTACAAGATGAAATGCCAAAATCATACAGTGAACTAAATAATGCATGTAAAAAATTGGAGAAACATTTCAGAGAACCACAAGATATTGAATTTACAATTGAGCAAGGAAAATTCTATCTTTTACAAACACGAACAGCTAAGATGAGTGCAGCTGCACTGATAAAAACATCGGTTGATATGGTTAAAGAAAAATTAATTGATAAGAATAAGGCAATTACCAGAATCCCAGCACAGCAATTGGAAGCATTGTTGCATAAAACAATTGATCAAAATAGGATAAAAGAATACAAACAGCTGGCAAAGGGAATTGCTGCATCACCAGGAGCTGCAAGTGGAATTGTTGTATTTGATGTAAAAAAAGCAATTAGTATGGGTGAAAGCAATACCAAAGTTATTTTGATCAGGAAAGAAACAAAACCTGAAGATGTACCTGCATTCTTCTCTTCTGAGGGTATTTTAACAAGTCAAGGCGGGAAATCTTCTCATGCAGCAATAGTATCAAGAGGAATGGGTAAACCATGCATCGTTGGATGCACTGAATTAAAAATTGATTATGACAATAAAAAATGTGAGATGAATGGTGTACTTGTTGCAGAAGGTGATTCGGTAACAATTGATGGTAGTACTGGAATTGTATATTCTGGGAATATTCCAACAGTAGAACCACAAGTTACAGCTGATTTTAAAACTGTTCTATCATGGGCACAAAAAATAAAACGTCTTGGAATACGTGCAAATGCGGATACACCAGATGCTGCAAAACTAGCAAGAAAATATGGTGCGGAAGGAATAGGATTATGCAGAACGGAAAGAATGTTTAATGCTGACGATAGGTTGAATATCTTTGTTGACATGATTATGTCAACAAGTGAAAACCAGAGAAAGGATGTGCTAAAAAAACTTGAAGAACTACAAAAAAATGATTTTACAGAAATTTTGAAAGCAATGGAAGGTTATAAGGTGACAATACGCTTACTTGATCCACCGTTGCATGAATTTTTACCTAATCCAGAAGAATTATTGGATAAAATCTACAAAAATAAAAATGATCCAAATATTTCAGAAACTAGAAAAGTTTTGGATAGGGCCAAGGAACTGGCGGAGATAAACCCAATGATGGGACATCGCGGTGTCAGACTTGGAATCACATATCCTGATATTTATGAAATGCAGATCAGAGCAATTTTTGAGGCTACGGCTGAACTTGTAAAGAAAAAAGTTGATGCTAAACCACAAATCATGGTACCACAAATTGGCAGCATTGAGGAACTTGATCATATTAAATCAATTTACGATAATGTAAAATCTATGATGGAAAAAAGATACAAGATTAAATTTAAAATAAATTTTGGAACAATGCTTGAAGTTGTTCGTGCATGTCTAACGTCAAATGAACTAGTAAAAACAGCAGAATTTTTTAGCTTTGGAACCAATGATTTAACACAAGCAGTTTTTAGCTTTAGCAGAGAGGATGCAGAAAACAAATTTCTGCCAGAATATATGGAAAAAGAGCTTTTAGAGACAAGTCCATTCCAATCAATTGATGAAAATGGTGTAGGAAATCTCATGGAAATTGCAATTGCACAAGGAAGAAAAATCAAAAAGAATTTGGAAATTGGAATTTGTGGTGAACAT
>DUAL01000260.1 GCA_012960835.1 Flavobacteriales bacterium
AAACGCATTGGGCAAAGATAAAAGATAGATGTTAGATTTTAGTAGTTAGATGTTAGATTTTGATTTTTAGTTGTTGGTTGTAATCAGTCAAACCAAAGTGGACTGTTTAGTTTAAAAAGTTAGTATATGGTTTTTATTAATTTTAACCCTTTAAATTTAATAAAAATGAAAGAAAAAGAAAATGCAATGAAGTTCATTAAGTAACTAAAAAGAAAGATAAGAAAAAGGTATAACTCTGAGGAAAAAATAACAGTTTTCCTTGCAGGATTTAAGTAAGAAGAATCAATAGCTCAGATTTGTAAAAATCATGTGATAACTCCAGCAACCTACTACAAATGGTCTAAAGATTTTTTTTGGAGGCAGGAAAACACAGGCTACAAGGAGACACATTAAGAGAAGCAAATACTTCAGAAGTAAAAATATTCTTTATTGTTTTTTATTTAATAACTAATTTACTTTTTAAAGTATAATTTTCAGTTCTCACTAAAAGCATATATATCCCCTTTACTAAATTTCCTCTTTCAAGAATAATGACATCCTTATTTATGCTGTTGTTTATGAGTTTTACCTTTTGCCCAATTGGGCTGTAAAGTGAAATTTCTTTCACAATATCTGTTTTGTTTAATAATTTAATAGTTGTTTTTTCTGTAAACGGATTAGGAAAAACTATTACACTTTCACTTAAATACTCCGAAATTCCTGATACAACATTGGTAACTGTAAAAATACTAGAAGTGTCCTTGCAGCCATTTGCATCCGTAACTACAACTGTATAATCTCCATTTTGAGTTGGTGTATGTGTAGCATTTGTACCCACTACAACATTAGTAAAAACCCATTGGTATGTGAAGTTGGGTGTACCACCTATTGGGTTAGCTTCCAAATCTAAAATTGGTTGTGAAATAGTTGCCATCAAAGGAGTTGGCTCATTAATTGTAAAATTAGTAACCGACATAGAACCTATTGCATCAAAAACAGTAACACTATAATTTCCTGCTATTAAGGTGTTAGGGTTTTGACCATTCCAATTTATAGTATAAGGAGCAGTGCCACCTTGTATGCAAATGCTTGCTGTTCCACTACTATCGCCATTACAAAGAACATCAGTTGTGCTAACTTGTGCATTAGGGGCACCTGGTTCAGTTGAATTAAAACTCCCTGCCTCAAAAAATACACCAGAATCTAATGTGCCATCACTGCCATCAGCAATGGCTAATTTTATATGATAAGTTTCGCAAGCAGTAACCACTGCTGTTGCCGTAAATACATCTGTATATCCATTAAAAGCACTTACTTGACTTACTGTATCATGATTATAATATTGGCTGTTTGTTGTATTATTTACTGTACTGATTGTTATAGGTAAAGATGGATTAGAATTTGGTACTTCCGCAATGTTCATTGCGCCATTAGGAAAGTTATTAGGAGAAGCATATGGACCTGTGATACCAGGACCGGAAATCAAAAAGGCAAAAACATCATTATAAGCAGTATTAACAAAAGTAAGATACTCTTCAGATGCAAATACATAATTGAATTTTAAAGTATCGGATGAGGGAACAAAATCAAATTCCAATATTGCTACATCATTGGTTGAGCTAACTATAAAAGTTTGACCTATTAATGTTGGCACTGAATTAGCAATTATCAATAAATCAGGATCTGAGACCCCCATCAAATCAGTTGCTAGGCCATAATTTTGAACAAATGGTGTAGAATCAATAATGACAGTAAAAGTGCTATCCCATATATAATCCCACCATAATGTATCTCCACCTAATACTCCAATAGAATCAACTCCTCCAGTAGAAAGAACAAAACCACTATCCATCCCTATTAATGCTAATGAATCGCTAAAGAAGCTAATTTGTGAGGGATCTCCAATAAATGAGTGATTAGAGGTAACAACTCCATTTCCAATAAGTGCATTATCTATCAAATAAGACGGACTGCTGTAATTTCCTGTTGTATTGATTTGGACTTGAGCTATTGCAATATTTGTGATTAGAAAAACAGAGATTAAGATAAATAGTTTCATCTTCATGATTTTTTAGTTTTTACAAATATAGATAAAATTAATATTTATAAAATTTCAGATTTTCACAAATCTATATGTATCCAACTATAAATCCAATCCTTCAATCAAATTATCATC
>DUAL01000261.1 GCA_012960835.1 Flavobacteriales bacterium
AATTGGAAAATATTCTGCACCTTTCCATTCTGTTGACAGATATGCCATTTTCAAGTTTTCTTTTTGCTTATTCTAGAAATGTGATCAAAAAATATTGTGTTTTCTTCTTGGGTGCCTGTAGTTACCCGAACACACTCAGGTAATCCAAACCCAGACAAATAACGGAGTATCACTCCTCTTTGAAGCATTGATTTACAAAATGATTTTGCACTCTTTTCGTTTTTAAAAACCAACGTAAGAAAATTTGCTATGGTGGGTATATAATCTAGCTCATATTCATCAAATAATTTTTTCATTCCAGCTATCCCCTCTTTATTCAATTTTAAAGAACTCTGGAGATAATTCTTATCGCCCAATGCTGCAATAGCAGCAATCTGGGCAGGAGTAGATGGTTCGAAAGGTAATTTTACTTTCATAAGATTGTTGATTATATCTTCGTGGGCAAATCCATACCCGATTCTAAATCCAGCCAGACCGTATGCTTTTGAAAATGTTCTTAAGGTGATTACATTGTCATATCTATAATGCATAGAATCCGGGTAATCTAATACATCTTTTGCATATTCAAAATATGCTTCGTCCAACAACACCAAAACACGAGCTGGAACTTGGGACATAAACGCATCAAATTTTTGGACATTAAAATAGGTTCCGGTAGGATTATCAGGATTCGCTAGATATATAATCTTTGTTTGATCATTTATAGCTTTCGCCATCGAAGCTAAGTTGTGGTGGTAATTGTCCATTGAAATCCAATTGGTTTTGAAACCACTAGCATTTGCCAAAACTCGAAACCCTATAAATGAATTTTTAGCCGCTATTATTTCATCTTTTTTTCGAAGAAAAGTCCGCATAATTGTGGACATAATTCCTTCGCTTCCTGCACCTAAAATAACGTTTTCTACTTTAACATTAAAACGGACCGCCAGCATATTCCTTAAATCAAATGCGGCTGAGTCCGGGTATCGATTATAATCAAAAAGAGCATTTTTTACAGCATCCAGAGCCAAAGGAGAAGGCCCGCTTGGATTTTCATTGGAAGCAAGTTTAATAACATGTTTGAGACCTAATTCTCGTTTTACATGGGAGATTGGTTTCCCAGGTTTATAAGGGGAAAGATTCTCTATGTGTACTGGAACTAAAGACATAAATTCTTACTTAATTAATATATTATATTTACTATTCATTATGAAAAATATCTTAATATTAGAATTTCATGGAATAATATATCAAAGTTGGCACACAATTTATAAATTAATATGTGGATTTGATTAATAAATAAGGAAGTTCTTTTTAATATTTTTTCTTCACCGATTAAATTCATTTCTGATTCTAGGACAAACACAATTCAATGAGCAAAAAAAATAAAGAAAATAATTATCAGGACTATCTCAGAATAAATGATCTCTTGAATTTGCAAAATCCCATAAGTGAAAAAAATGGGATGATAGCACATGAGGAAATGTTGTTTATAATTACTCACCAGGTGTACGAGTTGTGGTTCAAACAAATTTTGTATGAAATTGATTCCATTCTCGCGATCTTTCAAAACGATTACATTGTTGAAAAAGAAATGGGAGTTATCAATTCCCGGGTCTTACGAATTATTGAAATCCAAAAAATATTATTAGATCAGATTACGGTTTTAGAAACAATGACACCATTGGACTTTTTGGAGTTTCGTGATTTACTTGTCCCTGCTTCAGGTTTTCAAAGCGTACAATTCAGGTTGTTAGAAATAAAAATGGGGTTAAAATCTTCCGATCGAATATTTTTTGAAAAACAAAGTTATAAAAATAGTATGGATTCTTCGCAAAAAAAGATTTTATCCAAAGCTGAAAAAAATCCTTCTCTATTTGATGGTGTAAATAATTGGCTCAATCGAATGCCATTTCTTGATTTTGAAGGATTCAAATTTTGGGATTCTTATCAGAAAGCGGTAAGACAGAGTCTCCAAAACCAGAAAAATATATTTCTAAAAGACAGTACAATATCTTTACAAGAGAAGAAACAATTGGAAAAGGTACATAATATATCGTATAAAAATTTTATTGCAATTTTTGATAATAAGAAACATAATGTATTGGTGAAAAATGGTAAGAGAAGATTGTCCTACAAAGCAATGCAAGCATCCTTATTAATTTTTCTGTATC
>DUAL01000262.1 GCA_012960835.1 Flavobacteriales bacterium
ATATATTCATCATGCAAAGTGTAGAAATCAATATATTTTAACCAAAGGAAAAAACAAAGCAGCATAGCAAAAATGGCATAAACTAATTGCTTGTAGAAAACTCTATTTTTGAAAATTGCTAGAAATGAAGTTTTATTTTGTTTATCCGGTTCCAATTTGGTAAAAATTTAATAGCTAAACGAAATACAAATATAAAAATTATGCAGCCTTAGTACGATATTATTTAATACAATAAATATTTTACTTTTGCTGTTAGTAAATAAAGATGAAAACAATCGCCATCATAACAGGGGGAAACTCTGCAGAACACGAAATATCTCTGCAATCAGCTAAGGTAGTAGAAGCTAATCTTAATAAAGAGACATTTAATGCAATAATCATTCATCTAAAAGAAGACAAATGGGAGGCAATAATAGATGATACACGATTGAAAATGGATAAAAAAGATTTTTCATGTATTGTGGGAAACAAGAAAATTTCTTTTGATTTGGCTTTTATGGCTTTGCACGGTCCTCCTGCCGAAAATGGAGAATTACAAACTTATTTTGATGAAATTGGATTAGCTTACACTTCTTGTGGGGCGGCACAATCTGCCCTTACTTTTGATAAAAATCAGTGTAACCAAGAGCTTTCTAAAATGGGCTTTCTATGTGCAAAATCTACATTTTACCAAAAAGGAGAAAACATTAATACTAAATTAATTATCGAGAAAGTGGGGCTACCCTGCTTTGTGAAACCAAATCGTGCAGGATCTAGTTTTGGTGTTAGTAAAGTATTTGAAATTGCAGATTTAGAAAAGGCAATTCATTTTGCATTAAAGTATGACAATCAGGTTCTGATTGAACAATTTATTGATGGAACGGAAGTTAGTTGTGGGATTTTTGCCCATGAAAAGATAGAAGTTTTGCCTGTTACTGAAATTGTAAGTCATAACGATTTTTTTGACTATGAGGCAAAATATCAGGGTCTTTCAGATGAAATTACTCCCGCCAGAATTAGTGAAGAAGAAACCAAAAAAGTGCAGAGAATAACCAAAGAAGTTTACCAAAAATTAGGCCTAAAAGGAATTGTGAGAATAGACTATATTATTATGAAAGCAAAGCCATATCTTATAGAGATAAATACTATTCCAGGACTATCAACAGAAAGTATCATTCCTAAACAAGCAAAGCAGGCCGGATATAAACTTTCAGAACTTTTTGAGATTACTATTGAAAACACGATTAATAAATAATATATTTACAAACTCAAATAAAAATACATTATGGAACACTATGACAATGAACAAAGGTTAAGAATTCTTCAAGAGCGACTCGGGCAGATAAAAAACAAACAAGAAGTAAGACAAGAGCAACCACCAAGAGTTGAAAACACCCCTACTTATCCTACTTACAATCCTAAAGCTACACAAAGTTCAGATGAGGATGTTATCCCTGCAGAAGAAGAGAAAGAGAAAAAATCATCTGGCTTTCCATCCAAAACTTTTATAAGACTTTTAATTTTTGGATTTTTAGTGGGTGGTGGATATTATCTTTACACAAACTTTGACTTTAATTCACTTCTTCCAGAGAAAAGTAAAATTTCTGAGCAAATACTGCCAGAAGATGTTGTAGTGCCATTACAATATTCCCTTGATTTTGGAGCGGCAAAATACATTGTTATATTGTCCTCATTTGAAGAGGAAAGTTTAGCAAAAACCTTAGTGGAGGAAAAAATTACGGAGGGCTATACCGCTAATTATTTCTTTCTGCCTTCTGTCTCTAATTCGAATGAGCAAGTTTACAGGGTATATCTAGGACCATACTTCTCAGAATCACAAGCAAAACAATGGGCAAGTAGGTTGGAAGATGAGTCTGAAGTATTGAATTTGTAAACAACAAGAAATTCATTTGACTTCCCTTGCTTTTAAAAGATGATATTTAGTAGTAGTTTATTTCTTTTATACTTTCTGCCAATATTCCTGCTTGTTTATCATCTTGTTTCCATAAAATTTAAAAATTGGGTTCTCTTACTTGCTAGTTTGTTTTTTTATTCTTGGGGTGCCCCAAAATTTGTTTTTGTAGTTGTTAGTTCAGTAATTATAGACTTTTACATCATTAATGCTATGCATAAGTCTCAGATTAAGAAAAGTAAACTTCTTCTACTAACTTTATCTATATCTATTAATTTGGGATTGCTTATTTATTTCAAATACGCCAATTTCTTTGTTGAAAATCTAAATGGCTTATTGAGTTCATTTGGTGCGAATAATATGAAGTGGACTTCTGTTGCGCTCCCAATAGGCATATCGTTTTATACTTTTCAAACACTAACTTATTCAATAGATGTATTCAGAAAAGTGCATAAGCCATTAAAGAATCCTCAGCAATATTTAGTGTATATCATGATGTTTCCACAAATGATTGCGGGGCCAATTGTTCGTTTTAATCAAATTGCCGACCAAATTGAAAACAGAGAAGCCCTAGAAAGTATTGACAATAAGTTATTAGGTCTTTTCCGTTTTGGGATAGGATTAGCAAAAAAAGTGCTGATAGCCAATGTTTTGGGAGTAGAAGCGGATAGGGTTTTTGCTATGGGAGAAGGTGACCTTACTACCTCTATTGCTTGGTTGGGCATCTTGGCATATACATTCCAGATTTATTATGATTTTTCTGGTTATTCTGATATGGCAATAGGATTAGGTAGAGTACTTGGCTTTAAGTTTCCTGAAAATTTTAATAATCCTTATGTATCCCAAAGTATTACAGAATTTTGGAGAAGATGGCACATGACACTTGGTAGCTGGATGAAAGACTATCTCTACATTCCTTTGGGTGGGAATAGAGTGAATTCAAAAAATAAATTGTATTTCAATCTATGGTTTGTTTTCTTAATTTCTGGTCTTTGGCATGGTGCAGCTTGGTGTTTTGTTTTCTGGGGTGCATATCATGGGATATTTTTGATTTTGGAAAAACTTTTTTTATTAAACTTCTACAAGAAAATAGGGAAATACCCTAGCATCTTTATCACATTTTTTATCACCATATTAGGATGGGTATTGTTCAGAGCAGATTCATTACATCAAGTAAAATACTTTGTGAAAAAAATGTTTGTTTTCACGCCAAATGAAATAGCATCTTATATTGATAGAGAATTTATAGTAATATTAATTATAGCTATTGCTTTTGCATTTATTACCCTATTTAAGTTTGGGAAACAATGGCAAGACACTTTGTTTTTTAATGATAAGTATTCAATTAAAGGATATGTTCTAATGACAATTATTTCTTTGTCACTTCTGTTATTATGCATAAGTTCAATTACTTCTTCTGGATTTAATCCTTTTATATATTTTAGGTTTTAATGAAAAAACAAATTAAAATAGGGCTATTATTATTGATATTAGGGATGTTATTTATTCCGATATTACAAATTTGCTTTTCATTTTCAAACGAAAAACCGCTACAAGGAAGTTTTGAGCTATCTCCAAAACCTAATACCATAACCATTTCAGACTGGTTAAATGGAAAATACCAAGAAGAGTATACCAATTATTTTGACGCATACATTGGATTTAGGCCTACATTAGTGAGAATTTTTAATCAAATTCAATACAGTTTTTTCAAAAAAACAAATGCAAAAGACGTGCAAATTGGTAAAGATAATTATCTGTTTGAAGGAGGGTACATAAGAGATTATATGGGTTATAGTTTTATTGGAGAAAATAAAATTACAGAAAAAGTTAAAAGAATACAGAATATACAGAATGAACTAAAAAAAGATAGCATTAATTTGATAATCGTTTTTGCGCCAGGAAAAGCATCTTATTTTCCTGAATTTTTCCCATCTCAATATGATACTACTACAAAAACTTTATCTAACTACTTATGTTATGTAAAAAAGTGTGAAGAATTAGATGTAGATTTTATTGACATCAACTCCTCTTTCATTCAATACAAGAAAAAAAGTAAACATCCTTTGTTCCCAAAAGGGGGAATTCATTGGGGAGAACTCGGTGTTGCCCTAGCGTTTGATTCCATCACAAAATATATTGAGCAAAAAAGAAGTATTAACATTCCAGATTTTGATTTTAGTACAATAGAATATCCTGATAATTTATTAAAATCAGACAGAGATATTAGTGATGCTATGAATCTCTTTTTTGAGTATAAATATTATAAAATGCCAAAACCATATTATATTTTTAAAGATACAATAGATACAGAAAAACCAAAACTCTTAATCATTGGAGATAGTTATGGCTATGGCTTAACTAATTCTGTTTTGATGAATAAATTGTTTAGTAATACAGAATTTTGGTACTATAATAGGGAGATAAAACCCAACAGAAAAAATCATAGCAGTAAAGTTGAGGATATAAATGTAAAAAAAGAATTAAAAAAGTTTGATGTAGTGCTACTTTTATCCACAGAAACCAATCTCTTTAAATTTGATTTTGAATTCACAGATTCTTACAATAATATTATTAAAAAATAAATTTAATTCTTATTCCATCTTTCCAACCTTGGAATTCCAATAGTGTAAAACCATCTTTTGACTTTTCCTACACCTTGTTTTTTCAACACGCCTTTCACAAAGCTTTGCATATCTTTTGCTGATTTAATAGTCTCTTGCTGAGTAAACTCACCTTCTACATAACAAAGTTTACAATAGCTTCCATTTTCAGTCCCATCTTGTTCTGTTCCTTTTTCAAACATTTCATGATCCTTAGGAAGCATACAACTTTGACAAAATTTTTCTAAGCCCATAATTTCTTGTTTTGCCAAATTTAGTAAAAAAATAATAAACAAAAAAAAGCCCACCAAATTGGTGGACTTTCATCTAATAACTAGCAACTTATATGTGTATCACCTCATCATAAGCATCAGCGACTGCTTCCATCACAGCTTCACTCATTGTTGGGTGAGGATGAATTGCCTTCAATACTTCATGTCCTGTAGTTTCTAATTTACGCGCAACCACTGCCTCAGCAATCAATTCCGTAACATTGTATCCTATCATATGACAACCTAACCATTCGCCATATTTAGCATCAAAAATAACTTTTACAAAACCATCCTTATGTCCTGCTGCAGATGCTTTTCCTGATGCTGAAAAAAGGAACTTCCCTACTTTAATTTCATATCCTGCCTGTTTTGCAGCAGCCTCTGTCATTCCTACTGATGCAATCTCTGGGCTAGCATAAGTACATCCAGGAATATTACCATAATCAATTGGCTCAGGGTTCTGACCTGCAATTTTCTCTACACAAGTAATTCCTTCAGCAGAAGCAACATGAGCTAATGCTTGAGTTGGTAATACATCCCCAATTGCATAGTATCCGTTTACATTAGTGTTGTAGTAATCATCCACTAAAATTCTACCTTTATCTGTTTTAATTCCTACTTCTTCCAATCCGATATTCTCGATATTAGCAGCAATCCCCACAGCAGAAAGCACTACATCACACTCAATAGTTTCTTCTCCTTTTTTAGTTTTTATACGTACTTTACAACCCGTTCCTGAAGTATCCACTTTCTCAACTGATGAGTTCGTTATTACTTTAATTCCTGATTTTTTGAAGGACCTTTGTAATTGCTTAGAAACATCAATATCCTCAACAGGTACAATGTTTGGTAAAAACTCAACCACAGTAACCTCAACACCCATTGCATTGTAGAAATAAGCAAACTCCACTCCTATCGCTCCTGAACCAACAATCACCATTTTTTTAGGTGCAGTTGGCAAAGAAAGTGCTTCACGGTAACCAATTACTTTTTTACCATCTTGTGGTAAATTAGGCAATTCTCTACTTCTAGCGCCTGTTGCTATAATAATATGTTTTGCAGTATAGTCAGTCGATTTTCCATCAGCAGTAACTGAAACTTTATTTCCTGGCTTAACTTTTCCAAAACCATTAATCACTTCTACTTTATTCTTCTTCAAAAGGTAAGCAATTCCACTACTCATTCCATCAGCAACATCTCTACTTCTTTTAATGATAGAAGGGAAATCAGCATTTACATCTTTTACCGATATTCCGTAATCTTCAGCATGGTTAATGTATTCAAAAACCTGTGCCGATTTTAAAAGCGCTTTAGTTGGAATACATCCCCAGTTTAAGCAAATCCCACCTAAGTGTTCTTTTTCAATAACTGCTACTTTCAATCCTAATTGTGACGCACGGATAGCCGTTACATAACCTCCAGGACCACTTCCTAATACAATAACATCATAGTTCATTTTACTATTTTTTTAAGTTCTTATTTAAGGCTGCAATATTAGATAAAACATCTTGCACTGAGATATCGTTCATACATCTTTTTTCACGGCTACAAGAGTTCCCAAAATAGCAGTCGCAACCACTAGTAGGTTCAATAATCACTGCTCTTCCGTATAGTTCAAATTCATGCACATTAAAGATGTTATGAAACAGCATCAATTGCTTTTTGAGTGCCAAGGCAATGTGCATCATCATGCTCACAGGGGTTACAATAATATCCGTATTATTCGTAATGGAAATAAACTCTTCTAGGCTAAAAGTTCCTAAATAAGTTGCACCTGTTTCCGATTGATAATAGCGATTCATTTCATCTTCATCCGACCCTCCCATTAGCAAACAGAAATACCCTTGCTTTTCTAAATCCTTAATCAGTTCCACCCAATACTCCTTTGGCCAAAGGCGTGTTTTCCACCTAAGCCCACAACCGGTATTTAGCCCAATAATGGTTTTACTATTAGCCAAGGTTTTGAATTTTTCTTTCCACTGATTACTTAACTCTTCATTTAAGTTAATCATGTACTCTTCCTTATTGAACTCAAAATGGCAGATTTCAAAAATCTCTTCCAAATAATTAAGCGTATTCTTTTTTGAAATATGATCAAAAAGCCCAGTAATGAGTTTGTGTTCTGCTTTATCAGTTGCAGTATTAACATGACCATCTTTCCATAGAAACCCAAATTTTTCCCTAGCATTTATAAGGGAGAGTAGCATACATGCTTCTTTGTCTTTATCCAAATTTATAGCAATATCAAATTCTTGATTTGCTAAAACAGAAACAGAAGATGCATCCCATTTATAAATTACATCTACCTCATCTTTTGGAACTACTTGAGGACTATGTGTAATCCAACTAAAATGACAATTACCATATTCTTTTTTATATTTTGTAAGTAGTGGAGTTGTCCTTATAACATCACCAATGGCTCCTAATTTTATAAATAATATTCTGGTTACTTCTGTTTGTATTTTTGGTATCTCTTCTACTAATTCCTGTTTAGTAAAATCACAAATCTTAAAAATCTCTTGCAATAATGATTCCTTATTATCTAAAACGATAATAGAAGATGTATTCTTATCATAATGAGAGCAATCATCACATTGCACATCATGCAATTTATTGGGCTTACACGGAATATGCCCCTCAAAATGCCTGCAATCAAATTTTAAATCTTTTATCTTCATTCTTTTTTCTTTTCGCTTTCGGCAAATATAGTTTTTTGTTTTTAGATATTTGTTTGTAGTTTTTTCGATTTTCAACTCATTAATTCTCACATTATCAAATCATCAAATTTCTGTATTAATCTTCTATCTTTGCACCTTTATAAAAAAAATGATAAACTATACTATTTCATATAATAATCCGCACAGGCATTATGTTGATTTTGAACTTACTGCCTCTACTAATGGAAAAGAAAGCGTGCAATTTCAATTGGCCGCTTGGCGTCCAGGCCGATACGAATTAGCTGATTTTGCACAAAACATACAAAAATGGTCTGCTTTTGATGAGAACAACAACCCTATTCCTTTCACGAAAATAACCAAAGATCTTTGGGAAGTTACTACTGAAGGGGTTAGAGAAGTTACCATTACCTACAACTTTTACGCAAACCAATTAGATGCTGGGGCTTGTTATTTGGACGAGCACCAACTCTACCTTAACCCTGTACATTGCATGTTCTATATTGCAGGAAAAAAGGAAGAGGAATATACGCTAAATTTAGAAATTCCTACAACTTACAAAATTGCCTCCTCAATGGAGCAAAAAGAAAATACACTAAGCATAAAAGGATATGATGCCTTGGCAGAATCGCCAATCATTTGTTCTGATTCTCTGCAACATGGAACTTATGATGTTGATGGAATTACATTTCATTTATGGTTTCAAGGAGAATGCAAACCAGATTGGAAAAAACTAAAAAAGGATTTTTCTGCTTTTAGCAAAAGTCAAATCAACCATTTTGGAGGTTGCCCTACTAATGAATATCATTTCTTTTTCCAGATTACTCCTTACAGAAGTTATCATGGAGTAGAGCATACTAATAATACAGTTGTGTTATTAGGTCCTGGCAATGAGATAATGTATAAACGATATGAAGATTTATTAGGAGTAAGTTCTCATGAATTGTATCATACTTGGAATATAAAAGCCATCCGCCCAGTAGAAATGTATCCTTACGATTATACCAAAGAAAATTACTTTAGGACAGGATTTGTTGCGGAGGGAGTTACTACTTACATGGGAGATATGATGCTCTATAACTCAGGGGTATTTAACTGGAATGAGTTTATAAAAACCCAAAATCAGAACTTGGAAAGACACTTAACAAACTATGGAAGATTTAATCTTTCAGTGGCAGATAGTGGTTTTGACAATTGGTTGGATGGTTATAAATTAGGCGCTCCTGACCGTAAAACTTCCATCTACCCTGATGCTGCATTGTGTATGCTTATGATTGATTTGGAAATCATACGAAATACAGGAGGAAAAGAAAGTTTACATTCTGTTATGAAAGAGTTATATGAAGAGTTTGCACTTAAAGGAAAAGGCTATTCTGAAGATGATTTCCGTAACATCTGTGTAAAATTTGGAGGATTGAAAGTGGCTAAAATTTTTGAAGACCATATTTATGGAACTGAGAATTACATTCCAACTTTGAAGACTGCCTTGGAGGTTGTCAGTATTGAATTACATGAAAAGAAGAATCCTAATCTATCTGCTCAGTATTTTGGTTTTGTTGCTGTAAAAGAAAATGGGAAAATAATTATTAAGAAAGTTGAACCTAACTCTGTAACAGATAAAAATGGAATAGCGCCTGAGGATGAAATTACAAAAGTAAATGGCAAAAAAGTAGAAGGAAAATTGGCCGATATTTTAAAGGATTTCAAAAAGGAAGTTACTTTTACAATTAAGAAAAAGTTTTCAAAAACGGACATTAATTTAACAGCAGGAAATTATTACCCATTATTAGAGTTTATAAAATCAGAAAACGCAACTAATGAGCAGTTAACGCTAAGAAAAGTTTGGTCTAATAATTAAATGAAAACCATACAACTACATAAAGGAAAAAAATACAGCATTTGCTCTTGCGGATTGAGCAGAGCATTGCCTTTTTGTGATAATGCACACCGAGAATTCAATGCAAAAAATGGTACGGATTACAAATCGGTAAAAATAAGGCCTAATGAAACAGTAGAAGTAGAACTTAATTCAGTAAATTGGAAACGCTAATGCAACAGGTAAAACTACACGATAAAACCTTTGAAATTTACATTCCTGAAACGGAAATTTCTGCAATTGTACATTCGCTTGCTACTGCCATAAATAACAGTGGCGTTCAAAAACCGCTTTTTATTGCGGTAATGAATGGGGCTTTTTTGTTTGCAGCAGATATTATGCGGCAAATCACAGTTGCAAATGCGGAAATTTCTTTCATTAAATTATCCTCCTATCAAGGATTAGAAAGTAGTGGTGAAGTAAACGAACTCATTGGTATTAGTGAGGATATAAGTGGGAGAAATATTATTGTATTGGAAGATATTATTGATACCGGAAATACATTGGTAAAAATTACTGATTTGCTAAAAAACAAAAATATACAATCCTTGAAAATTGTAACATTACTCTGTAAAAATGAAGCTTACGATAAAGACATTCCTATTGATTTGATTGGGAAAAATATTCCTAACGATTTTGTGGTAGGATATGGATTGGATTATGACGAAATTGGTCGTAATTTGCCACACATTTATAAACTCAAAAAAGAAGAAAAACAATGTTAAACTTAGTATTATTTGGCCCTCCTGGTGCCGGAAAAGGAACGCAATCTAATTTATTAATTGACAAATACAATTTGGTGCACTTATCTACAGGCGATATTTTAAGAGGAGAAATTACAGCAGGAACTGCCTTAGGGTTGGAAGCGAAAGCACTGATGGACAGAGGGGATTTGGTTCCTGATGAAGTGGTAATTGGTATGATTTCTTCCAAATTGGACAATAACCCAAATGCAAACGGATTTATTTTTGATGGCTTCCCAAGAACAGCCGCACAAGCCACTGCTTTGGACAATCTATTAGCAGAAAAAGGAACAGCTATTTCAGCCATGCTTTCCTTAAAAGTAGAGGATGCGGAACTCATCAGAAGATTATTGGAAAGAGGGAAAAACTCTGGGCGTGAGGACGATAAAAATGAAGTAATTATCGCCAACAGAATAAATGAATATAATACTAAAACTGCTCCTTTAAAAGAGTACTATTCTGCACAAAATAAACTTTCTGAAATTGAAGGTATTGGTTCAGTAGATGAGATTACTAGCAAATTAAATGAAGTAATTGATACTTTATAAAAACAGATGAAAGTTAAAAATTCCAACTTTGTAGATTATGTAAAAATCTTTTGCCGTTCTGGCAAAGGCGGGGCTGGCTCTGCTCACTTTTTAAGGGATAAAAACACTGCAAAAGGGGGTCCGGATGGTGGGGATGGAGGGCATGGTGGGAACATAGTTCTTAGAGGGAATGAGCAAATGTGGACACTTTTACACTTACGATACAAGAAACATATTTTTGCTGAGCATGGTGGAGTTGGTAGTGGCACCCATAAACACGGAAAAGATGGCGCAAGTCAGATTATTGATGTGCCACTGGGTACTATTGCAAAAGATGCTGAAACAGGAGAAACTCTTTGTGAGATTACAAATCATGGAGAAGAATTTGTAATGGTAAAAGGCGGTATGGGGGGCAGAGGAAACTCTCATTTTAAATCGCCCACCAATCAATCTCCAAGATACGCCCAGCCTGGAATTGATGTAATAGAAGGTTGGTTTATTTTGGAGTTAAAAGTACTTGCGGATGTTGGATTGGTAGGTTTCCCTAATGCTGGAAAATCAACTTTACTTTCTGTTGTGTCGGCTGCAAAACCAGAGATTGCAAACTACCCATTTACTACTTTGGTTCCTAATTTAGGCATTGTTTCCTATCGTGATCATAAGTCATTTATTATGGCGGATATTCCCGGAATTATTGAGGGTGCAGCAGAAGGGAAAGGATTGGGATTACGATTTTTACGCCATATTGAGCGTAACTCTACTCTCCTATTTTTAGTGCCTGCCGATTCGGATGATATTACAAAAGAATACCAAATACTATTGGGGGAATTGCAAAAATACAATCCTGAACTATTGGATAAAGATAGAATACTTGCAGTCAGCAAATCTGACATGTTAGATGAGGAACTGAAAGCAGAAATAGAAAAAGAATTACCAAAAGACATCCCCTCTTTATTCATCTCATCAGTAGCACAACAAGGACTTACCGAATTAAAAGATTTAATCTGGCAAAAACTAAATGTGTGATGGAGTGGCTAAATTCCATAGACACTTATCTATTCCAACTCATCAATGCTGCTGGATATGAGCAAATGGATTTTCTGATGATTTTGCTATCCTCCAAATGGCTTTGGATACCACTTTATTTGTATTTGCTTTATTTATTGTATCAAAAATATGCTGCAAAATTTATTTGGGTATTAATTTCCTTGGGTGTTTTAATTTTTTTGGCCGATTACGGAAGTGTGCACTTTTTTAAAGAAGTTTTTCAAAGGTTACGCCCTTGCCACCAATTAGATAATATCCGAGTGGTAGATGGCTGTGGCGCATTATACGGGTTTGTTTCCTCTCATGCAGCCAATACATTTGCACTTGCCTTTCTTGTGAGTTTGCTCCTTAAAAGCAAAAAAGTATTTTTCTTTCTTTTTTCTTGGGCAGTGCTTATCGGATTTAGTCGTGTTTATTTGGGGGTGCATTTCCCTTTTGATATTGTTGGCGGCATGTTTTGGGGGCTTTTTGTAAGTTTGCTCACCTATAAATTATTAAAATTAAGGATTAATGAAGCAGTTTGACAGCATTTGGATAGTATGGCTTATATTGGTTTGTATTTGGAATTTTGGATGGCCAGAAGTTCCACCAATTGCAGATGTAGTAGTTGCTTCCGGCTTATCAATTTTAGCCTATCAATATAAAAATCACAAGAAATGAAAAAAATATTAATTTTAACTTTCATCCTTTTAACAGGATTTCAATCTTTTTCACAAGAAAAACCAAAATTGGTGGTGGGCATTGTGGTGGACCAAATGCGTTACGATTATATCTATCGTTTTTGGGATGATTTCGGTAAAGATGGTTTCAAACGACTCATAAATGAAGGCCACTTCTTCAGAAATACACAGTTCGGCTATATGCCTACTTTCACTGGTCCTGGGCATGCCAGCATTTATACCGGCACCACCCCTTCTGTTCATGGAATAATTGCCAATGATTGGTATAATAAAACCAATGACTCAATTTTGTATTGCACTGGGGATAATGAAATGACTACAATTGGTGACACTTCCTCTGCTGGAGAAATGTCGCCACACAATATGCTTACCACTACTTTCTCTGATGAGTTGAAACTTTTTAATGACGGAAAAGTAATTGGG
>DUAL01000263.1 GCA_012960835.1 Flavobacteriales bacterium
CATTTGGATTGAATGCTGCACTATGCGGAATAGCAGGCGCTTGCATTGCAATTACTTTTACATTGCACCCGTATACAGGACTACCTTATACCGTTAGATCTTTTATGATTGTAATCATTGCAGGACTTGGAAATTTACCAGCTGTTGCAATATCTGGAATGGGCCTTGGTATATTTGAGGAATGGGCAGATTATCTTTTGGGTACTGAATTTAGAATTGCAGCAGTATTTTCACTACTTGTTTTAATCCTAGTTTATAGAAGGTTTAAATTGGCAAGGAAAAGAGAGTATTTGAAATGAAAAAATTTTTAGGTATTTTATTTTTGATTTTATTATTTTTTAGCAACATTAATGCTGAAGAAAGAGAAAGTGAACTAAACAATCTTTTTACACAGCTTAAAGATAGTGAAATTTCAAAAGCTATTGAAATAGAAAAAAAAATTTGGAAAATTTGGTCGATGCATCCTGCTAATGATAGGAAAGGCTATAGGTTAACTGAATTATTAGCAAAAGGATCTTTTTTGATGACTCAGCAAGAATTCAATAAAGCTTATCAAATTTTTACACAAATAATTTTAGCAGATCCTAGTTGGTCTGAAGCATGGAATAAACGTGCAACAGTTTTGTATATGATGGGTAAATATGAAGATTCACAGAAAGATATAGATCAAGTGCTTAAGCTTGAAAAAAGACACTTTGGAGCTTTATCAGGGCAAGGTTTAGTTCAAACTGAATTAAAAAATTATGAAAAAGCTATCAATAGCTATTTAGAAGTTCAAAAAATATATCCATCAATGGAAGCGGCTAAAGTTATGATTCCTCATCTCAAAGAATTAATTAAAAGCCAGTCAATATGAGAAAAAATACTTTTTTGTATTCCGGTTTATTAATATTTGGATTGGTTGGCGCTTTTTTATTTCCAGCATTTAAACTGCAGCTTTCATTTCTTTATATATTAATTGTTCTTGCAATGACTTGGGATGTTCAAGGTGGACAAATGGGTTACAATACATTTGGAAACATATTATTTTTTGGCATTGGAATGTATGTTGCTTCAAGTACTCAAATTGCAATGTTCTTTTCTTTAGCTGAATGGACAGATGCTGGGGGTGAAAAAACTTTTGTTCACACAATTCCTCAGTTCTTTCAGGGTTTTACTTTTGGTATATTGTTATCAGGAATTATTCCAATGTTAGTTGCAGGAATAATTGGTTATGGAATTTTAGGTTTAAGAGGACACTATTTTGCAATTTGCACATTGGCTTTAGGAATTGCTGCTGGCGAAATAGCAAGCGGAATAGAAATTATTGGGGCGGGACAAGGAATGACTGTTCCAGTTTGGCCAAAAGGATTTGGTTCAAATGAATTGTCGTCACAATTTTTATATTATTTAAGTTTTGCTTTAGCTGTTGCAACTTTTGTTTTTTTAAAGTGGGCATACAGCACAAGGTTTGGTTTAGTTTTAAATGCAATAAGAGACAATGAAGACAAAGCAGAAGCTATGGGAATTTATACCATGAGATATAAAATTATTGGTTGGATGGTATCAGCATTTTTTGTTGGACTTGCTGGTGGACTAATGGGACACATTAATGGATATATTGAACCAACTGAAATTGCATTTGCTGGACCAACGTTTGGTGTTTTTATGGTTTTAATGGCAATACTTGGTGGTAAAGGAACTTTATGGGGGCCACTTGTTGGTGCAACAATATTTCATTTATTTAAAGAAGGTTTTTGGACCTACTTTTTGGGTTGGCAATATGTTGCTCTGGGAGTCCTAATTGTTGTAATTGTAGTTTATTTTCCTGAAGGATTAATGGGCTGGTTAAGAGAAAAATACCCAGAAAAATTTGGAGAAGTTATTGATGAAGCAGATCGAAAGGCGCAGGTAGAATTAAACTAATGCCAATATTAGATGTAACAGGAGTTAGTAAATCATTTGGTGGCGTTAAAGCTAATGTGGATATTTCAATATCTGCTGAACAAGGCTCGATTGTTGGATTAATTGGCCCTAATGGATCTGGAAAAACAACATTGTTTAATTCTATTGTTGGCACGCACCCAATAGATAAAGGATCTATAAAATTTGACGACAAGGAAGTTTCTGAGTTACCAGTACCCGTTGTTGCAAAATTAGGTTTACTTA
>DUAL01000264.1 GCA_012960835.1 Flavobacteriales bacterium
AAGTGAGTAGAGTTATGGATTATGATATATCTGCTAATAAATTAAAACCAAGGAGAACAGTTGTTAAAACAATTAAAATTGGTGAAGATTTAGTGTTAAGTTCTGAAGCACAAGAATTTACTTTGCAACCATTTGATCAAGTATTTGTTAGAGAAAATCCTGATTTTGAAGCGGCTAAAAATATTGTATTAAGTGGAGAGGTAAAATATCCAGGAACATATACTTTGCTCTCTAAAGATGAAAAGATTTCATCTGTAATTAAAAGAGCAGGCGGTTTAACTAATTATGCTTACGTGGACGGGGTTACAATGTTTAGAAAGTTTGAGGTTTTTGAAGAAGAAATAGTGGAGTCAAACATTTCAAAAAAACTAAGAGAAGAAATTTTATCTAACCCTGAACTTGCTATTATTTATGCTATTGAATTTGATAAAACAGAGAGTAAGGAACAAAGTATTTTTGGTGATGAAAACAAGCAATATGCTTATGATATGGTTTATTTAGATATGGAAAAAGCATTGGACTCCAAATCTTCCAAACACAATTTGGTGTTGGTGGAAGGCGATAGTATAATCGTTCCTAAAACCATGGATGTGGTGCATATTTCAGGTGCTTTGATGAATCTGGAAGGTAATTCCATTAGCGCCCCTCATTTCAAAAGAAGAAGAGCAAATTATTATATCAATAATTTTGCGGGAGGATTCACAAAAGAGAATAAGAAAAGTAATACGGTTGTGGTTTATCCAAATGGAATAGCTAAAAAATCTATGAATTTTGGATTATTCTCCATATCTCCAAGAATTAAAAAGGGATCTACCATTATTGTAGCAAATAAAATAGAAAAGCAAAAGAAAGAGAATAAAAACCCTGTGGATTGGAATAAACAAATTGAAAATGCAATGCTAAAATTAACTGCAATTATGACGCTTTGGCTGTTGATTGACAGAGTAAATTCGCAATAATGGAACACTACAATGATGAAATACAACTCAAAGATATTCTGATAAAATTATCAGAGTATAAAGCGTATTTGCTTAAAAAGAAATTTGCTATTATTGGGTTTTGTTTTGCATTTTTCGCTATTGGACTTGCTATAGCATTTACTTCTGAGACCAAATATAAAGCAGAGCTTACTTTTGTAGTGGAGGATGAGCAAAGTCTGTCTCCACTGAGGGGAATGTCCGGTATTGCATCTCAGTTTGGTTTTGATTTAGGGGGAGGTTCTAGCACTACTTTTTCTCAGCAAAACATAATGGAACTCTTAAAATCGAGAGGAGTTGTGGAAGCCACTCTTTTAGAAGAGGGAACAATTGACGGAAAGAAAGATTTGTTAGTAGAACATTATATTACAATTAAAGAATTCAGAGAAGTTTGGGCAAAATCGGAAGAATTTTCAGGTGTTAATTTTAATAAAGCTAGCACCCTAGAGCACGATAGTATAATGGGGGGTATTTGGAAAGAGATAACCGAAAACAATCTAAATATTGAGATAAAGAATGATGAAGCAAATATTATTAATCTATCTTTCATTTCGGCTAATGAAAAATTTGCTAAGCAATTTACGGAAACCCTTATTGATGAAATGAGTAAAATGTACATCACCCATCAAACCAAACAGGCTCGAAACACCCTTGATTTTTTACAAGATCGTGCCGATTCTGTTTTTGTAGAATTAGACAAATCGGAAAAAGAATTTGCTAGAGTAAAAGATATTAATCAGAGAATTATAAAAGCATCCGGAAGATTAAAAGAATTACAACTAATGCGAGAGGTGGAGGTACTAAACACCATGTATCTGGAAATAGTAAAGAATTTAGAAATTTCCAAAATAACTTTACTAAACCAAACGCCAATTATTAATATAATTGACAAGCCCATCTTACCTTTAGAAGAAGAAAAACTTTCCAAAACAATGGCTGGAATTCTTGGTGGATTTTTAGGAGGATTTCTTTCGGTTTGTTTCTTTATTTTCGGGAAGTTATTTAAGGACGCTTTAGCGGAGGATTAAAGCAAATCCACTAACTTTTCAAGCGCAATACCTCTGGAACCTTTCAGAAGAATAGTTTTATTTTTAATAGAATTACTTTTCAGCACTTTTGAAAATTCATCTGTACTATTGTATGCTTGCTTATGAACTTGAGTAAATTCTTTTCCAATAAAAATACATTCTAATTTTAATTCCTCAGCCAAATTAATAATTGCTTTATGTTCTTTTAAAGAAGTTTCTCCCATTTCTAGCATATCTCCCAAAATACATAATTTGTTCTGGTAATTCTGCTTTGCAAAGGAATATAACATAGCAGTCATACTTGATGGGTTCGCATTATATGCATCCAAAATGATAGTGTTGTTATTGGTTTCTATAATTTGAGAACGATTATTTGTTGGAGTATAATTTTCAATGGCTGTTTTAATATTATTTATGCTAACTCCAAAGTGTTTCCCAAAGCAAATAGCAAGCATAATGTTGTAAAACTGATAATCGCCAATGAGTTTGCTTTTAATTTCCTCATCCTGAAATACCACACTAATAAAAGGCGTACTTTCAGATATTGCTCCAGTATAATCCCCACTTTTACCGTAAGTTATTTTGTTAATATTATTTGCTAATTCTAGAAGTAATTCGGACTCATTGTTTACAAAAATAGTACCATTATTTTTTTGAATATAATTGTAAAGTTCTGACTTTGCTTTTATAACACCTTCAAAACTCCTAAAGCCTTCTAAATGAGCTTTTCCAATATTGGTAATAACTCCAAAATTCGGTTTTGTTATATTACATAAAAAAGAAATTTCTTCAATGTGATTAGCTCCCATTTCAATAATGGCAATTTCATGTTTTTGATTTATCCCTAGAATACTTAGCGGAACACCAATATGATTGTTTAAATTTCCTTTTGAGGCATAACAATTTTTCTCAGAAGATAAAACGGCATTTATTAGTTCTTTTGAAGTAGTCTTCCCATTTGTCCCAGTTATTCCAATAATAGGAATTGCAAGCTGTTCTATATGGTGTTGTGCTAGTTCTTGTAATGTTTTTAAGACATTTGCAACTAAAATGATTTTATCATTTTTACAAAATTTTTCCTCATCAACAATAGCATAAACACAACCCTTTTCTATTGCTGATTGAGCATAGTTATTCCCATTAAAATTCTCTCCTTTTAAAGCAAAGAAGATACTTTTGTCTACAATTTTTCTTGTATCTGTACAAATTAAAGGATGCGCTATAAAAAGTTTGTATAATTCTTGAATTGTCATTTTAAAAATGTAAAGATAAAAAAAAGTCGAGCATACTCGACTTTTCTAATATCTCAAAACTAAAATCTAATTACCTTCTGTTACTCTCCATTTTCTTTTGGCTATAATCAGTGCCTCTTCTTTGATTTTCTTTTAAATTACTGCTTGGCGCACCCATTCTATCCATAGCACACCTAAAACCAATAGCATCAGTAGATTGGTCTTGGTCTAAGAATCTTCTAGTGCCAGGAACTAACCAATAAGCCCTGTCTTTCCATGAACCACCTTTATAAACTCTTGTTCTGTCAGAAATCAAAGAGGTATTCCCATAGTCGTACATCTCACTACTATTACCAGTTCGGTTATCTTTATATTTTTTAGCCTCCGTATTCCATTTATCAATTCTCACACTTGCTGTATCTCCCTCAGATTTCTCCTTTAAGAAATTATTCCAATCAATACCCATTTGAGACTCTATATCTCCATCATTATAATTGATATTATCTGATTTTTTATAATTTCTTCTGTACACATTATCTTCTACATTTACATCAACCATAGTGATTCTTCCTAAACTATCTTTTTCTTCAATAAATCCATCCTCATCTCTTTTTTGGGTTTTGAAAACACTTCCTCTAAATGGCCTGTGGTCAGTAGTTGTAGTTTGCTCAATTACTGGGCGATACACATCCATTACCCACTCAGACACATTACCAGCCATACAAAATAAGCCATAATCATTTGGCCAAAAAGAACGAACAGGACCAGTGATATCTGCATTATCGTTCAGACTTCCGGCAACTCCCATATTATCTCCTCTACTTTTTTTGAAATTTGCCATTATTTCTCCTTGATTTTTCTTGTCTCCATTCCTAACTGATGAACCATTCCAAGGATATAACTTTCTCTCATCTGTGTTTTCCATTTGCGTATTTCCAACATATCCAAGAGCAGCAAATTCCCATTCAGCTTCTGTTGGAAGCCGATATCTAGGAAGTAAAATTCCATCCTCCATTCTTACCAATCTTGTTTCTTCCCCAAGTGACGGGTTAAGGTTTTTCAAGTTTCTTTTTACTATTCCTTCATACTGTCCTGCCAAATAAGCATCTGTGTTAAAAGAATTCTCATCAATTTGCTCGTTATCTTCTTTCAAAATTCCTTCATCAATAAGTATTCTTTCGTTTACTCTGTCTGTTCTCCAAACACAAAAATCGTTTGCTTGTGACCAACTCACACCCACTACTGGATAATTTTTGTAGGCAGGATGTCTTAAATAAGATTCTACATAAGGTTCGTTATAGCCCAATTTATCTCTCCATACCAAAGTATCAGGCAATGCTTTTTTGTACACTTCTGGGTAGCTTTGTCCATAGACTCTATTAATCCAATACAGGTATTCTAAATAGTCTACATTTCTTACTTCTGTTTCATCCAAGTAAAAGGAAGATACAGTTACTGTTTTAGGAACATTATTCCAATCGGAAAAAACATCTTGCTGGGTTCTTCCCATTGTAAATGATCCGCCTTCCACAAACATAAGTCCAGGGCCAGTAGCTTGTTCCTTATATTTTGAATTGGTTTCAAAACCACCATTTTTGGAGTTGTTGTAATCCCAGCCAGTGGTGGACGAATTTTTTGAGTTTGAAGATTTGTTGCTAGTACTAGAGCATGATCCTAGAATAAACAGACAACTTACTGCTAATATTATATTGCTTGATTTCATCATTGTATTTGTTTTTTTAAGATGATATTAATAACTAAAAGGATGGGCAACTTATTGTGTTAAAGGATTTACTTCTATTCCTACAAGGCATAAATAAAGTAAATGATAACTCATGTGCACCCAATGTATTACTATTTTTTAAATTGCTTAAAGTGATGTCATAACTGTAACCAAATTTGAAAGCATCTTGAATAAGCCCAACCATCAGAATGAAAGAATCTACATTCTTTACACTATGCCTTGCCCAAAGTCCACCAACAATAGGACCTTTGTTTACATAAACGCCATAATTAAATTGCTGGAATTCTTTTTGTTTTTGGTATAGGAAATTAGGAGAAATAGTGGTTACTGAATTACGGTATCTGCTAAGAGGAATGTTTCCTCCCATATGTATAGTATACTTTCTTGGTAATTGACTTTCGCTAATAAATCCTTGGTTGGGTTGGGTAAGATGATGAGCCGCAAAACCAACATACCAATACTCACCATAACCTAAAATACCTGCATTAATATCAAAAAACCCCACTCCTGTCGCATTATTATCTATATCTTCTTGTGTCGGATAAATAAAACCATACTTTGGATCTATTTGATCTCCAAAAGTTAATTTTGACCAATCTAAAGAGATAGTTCTAATAGCAGGTTCAAGACTAAAATTTATATTAAATTTACGATTAACTTGTAAGTGGTATGCATAAGCAACAGAGAAAGTGTTTAGAGCCAAGCTTCCAGAACCACTTCTGTCATTCAGAAATCGACCGCTTAATCCACTTTGACCTATTCTTGTGTCGTAAGATGCCGTTGATGTTACAAAAGTTCTACCAATTCCGGGCCATTGGTCTCTGTAATTCAAACTCACCCTATTACATCCATTACTAATTGCTCCAGCAAAAGCAGGATTCAAATAAACAGGGTTTGCATAAAACTGACTAAATGCAGGATCTTGTGCATTTGCAGTAGTTGATAATACCAACAAAAAGCTGAATACTGCTAATATTTTCATAATTTGTTTTATCATTTTCCTTTGTTTTTATTCAATCGTTCCAAATTTCAATTTTACAAAGATATAAATTTTATTTGTTATCGTATTTAAACCAAAAAAAATTGATGTAATAAATAAGAACAAATACTCGTTAATAAGTTAGTTATTTTAAAAAAATTACAAATAGATTTTATTTAATACTAACTTTGCAAGCATGAAAAAACTTCTTTTTTGTACACTTCTTTTTAGTTTTTCTATATCTAGTAAGTCAGAAGAAAATACCAATTCTGTATTAGCCAGTGGCAATTGGTATAAAATTGCTGTACAGCAAGATGGAGTTTACAAAATCACCCACACCAATTTGTCTGATTTGGGTATAAATACAAGCAATTTATCTTGTGATAAAATTCGTATTTTTGGTAATGGAGGAGGAATGTTACCCAAATTAAACAGTGATTTTAGGCATGATGGCTTGCAAGAAAATACAATTTCAGTAGTAGATAACAACAATAACGGTATTTTTGAAAGTGGAGATTACATTCTTTTTTATGGACAATCTCCTGACAGATGGAACTATAATGAAACCGATAGCAGGTATCATCATCAGAAGAATCTATTTAGCCGAAAAACATATTATTTTATTACTACCGATTTAGCAGGTGGAGGAAAAAGAATTGCAAGCACAAATACCCAAAACTTTGATGTAAGTGTAACTGAATTTGATGATTATGCTTTTCATGAACAGGATTTGGAGAATTTTATAAAATCGGGAGCTCAGTGGTATGGTGAAAAGTTTGATTTAACGAATTTGTATAATTTCAGTTTTAGCTTTCCTAATTTGGTACAATCCACTCCTATTTATATAAAAACGACAGTTGCGGCTCGTTCTTTTACCTCCTCTTCATTTTCAGTAAAGGCAAATTCAACTAATATTCAAAGTATTTCAGTAGCAAAAGTAAACCCTTATTATACAGAAGATTATGCTAAACTTTCTTCTAATTTTACCACTTTTAATTCTAGTTCTTCTAATATTAACCTTGCAGTATCTTACAATCCTTCCCAAAACACATCAGTGGGTTGGCTAAACTATATAGAGCTAAATGCTCGGAGGCAACTGAAAATGAGTGGGAACCAAATACTTTTTAGAGATATGCAATCAATTGAGGATAGTATAAATGCAAAGTTTATTATTTCTAATGCTACTTCAAATATTACAGTTTGGGATGTAACAAATCCTATTAATGTAAAAGAGAGAGTTTCTTCTTTTTCTTCCAATCAAATGAGTTTTATTGCCTCTGCTGATTCCTTAAAAGAATATGTAGCGTTTAATGGAAACTCTTATTATTCTCCTGAGTTAATTGGTAAAATCAACAACCAAAATTTGCATGGAAGTGAGGTTGATGTGGAATATGTAATTGTATCGCATCCGAATTTTCTTTCAGCTGCAAATGATTTAGCTCTATACCATGAGCAAAAGGATGGGATAAAAACAATAGTAGTTACTCCCCAGCAAATTTACAATGAGTTTTCATCTGGGAGTCAAGATATTACTGCCATTCGTGATTTGATGCGAATGTTTTATAAAAAACCTAATAGCAAAGTTAAATATCTTTTATTATTTGGAGATGCTTCTTACGATCCACTAAGTAGAATTTTGAGTAATACTAATTTTGTTCCTTCTTTTCAGTCCAACAATTCCGTCTCCCCAACGCAAAGTTATGTAACGGATGATTATTTCGGACTTTTGGATAATTCGGAAGGGAATTTTGCTAACGATTTAGTGGATATTGGTATTGGAAGATTTCCTGTGCAAACCCTAACAGAGGCCAATGATATGGTAGACAAAGTCAAAAATTATAATGGGAAAATGGCGATTGGCGATTGGCGAAATAAAGTGACTTTTATTGCGGATGATGGAGATGCAGATGATGGAAATACCCACATGTGGCAGGCCGATAGTTTGGCGAATATTATTGATGATAATTATAAAAATATCAACATTAAAAAGATTTATTTGGATGCTTTCACGCAAGAAGCTACCCCTGGCGGACCAAGATCGCCTGATGCACAAAAAGCAATTACCGAAAGTGTGGAAAAAGGAACTTTATTGATTAATTATTCCGGTCATGGAGGGGAATTGGGTTGGACAAAAGAGAGAATTTTAGAAGTTGGACAAATTAACAAATGGGAAAACAAAAATAATTTACCTTTATTTGTTACAGCAACTTGTGAGTTTTCTCGTTTTGATGACCCAGCAAGAACTTCCGCAGGAGAATATGCTTTTCTCAACAAAAATGGAGGTGCTATTGCACTTCTTTCCACCACACGCTTGGTGTATGCAAGTCCGAATTATCAACTAAATAAACAATTTGTAAAAGTACTTTTTGAAAAAGAAAATGGAGAATTACCAAGATTAGGTGATTTGTTCCGGCAAACAAAAGTAGCAAGTGGAACAGCCCTTAATAATCGCAACTTTACCCTTTTGGGTGATCCTGCACTTTGCTTGGCTTATCCTGATTTGAATGTAAGTACAACAGCAATTTCCGATACAATTTCTGCTTTGGGGGAAGTAACAATTTCAGGGCAAATAGAAAATGAAAATGGGACCTTAGCTGCCAATTTTTATGGTTTTGTTTTCCCAACGGTTTATGATAAACAGGAGATACTAAAAACTTTGGGGCAAGAGTCGAGTACACCAATGCCTTACAGAAGTCAGAACAACATACTATATAAAGGAAAAGCATCAGTGACAAATGGAATTTTTAGTTTCTCTTTTGTTGTTCCAAAGGATATTGCCTATAATTTTGGAAGCGGAAGAATTTCTTATTATGCCGTTTCGAATGATAGTTTAATAGATGCAAATGGCTATGATGAGAGTTTTACCATTGGAGGAACTTCTACCAATATTACAGCTGATTTTGACGGACCTGAAATTGAACTTTTTATCAACAACGAGCAATTTATTTCTGGTGGAATGACAAATGAAGACCCTTTGCTTTTTGCACTACTAAATGATTTTAGTGGCATAAATACAGTCGGCAATGGAATAGGGCACGATATTGTAGCGGTTTTGGATGACGAGACTAATCAATCTATTTCTTTAAACGATTATTATTCTGCCGATACCGATAGTTATAAAAGCGGAAGAGTTTCCTATCCTTTTTACGATTTGGAAAAAGGCCACCATACCCTACGCTTGAAAGTTTGGGATGTTTTTAATAATTCGTCAGAGAAAACAATCGACTTTTATGTAACGGATGCTGAAGATTTTACTCTTTCTGATTTGTTTAATTATCCCAATCCTTTTAAAGACAACACAAAGTTTTATTTTCAGCACAACAGAGCTGGAGAACTTCTGGATATAGAGTTACAGATTTTTGATTTATCCGGAAGAATAGTCGCCTCTATAAAGGAAAATATTTTTGATGACGGCTATAGAATAGGACCAATCAATTGGAATGGAACTACAAATTCTGGGGAGAAATTAGGTGCCGGAATTTATGTTTATCGCTTCCATGTTAAAAGTGCAGATGGTAGCTTGGAAAGTAAAGCCGAAAAACTAATAATATTAAGATAATAAAAGCGTTATAGCCCTCAATAAAAAGATATATATTTGCCAACCTAAAATAAATTTAAGAATGAGAAAGATTTTTTTGATAGTTTTTACCTTTGCACTTTGCTTGCAAACTAATGCACAATCTACCCTTGCTCCTGGAGTTGAATATGAGGATCAACTTAACACTATTACCACTTCCGTTCCTTTCCTTATAATAGGACCAGATTCAAGAAGTGGTGGAATGGGAGATGTTGGTGTGGCTTCTACGCCTGATGTAAATTCCATGCATTGGAATCCGGCAAAATATGCTTTTGTTAAGGATGATATGGGTTTTGCCATCAATTATGTACCATGGCTCAGGTCATTGGTTCCTGATATTTCACTTTCTTATCTTTCTGGTTATATCAAGAGAAATAATAATGAAACTATTGGCTTTTCCCTTAGATATTTTTCCTTAGGAGATATTACTTTTACCGATATCAATAGTAATGTTATTGGGCAGTATAAACCAAATGAGGTAGCAATTTCTGGGGCTTATGCCCGAAAGCTTTCCGAGCATTATTCTATTGCCATTTCTGCAAGATATATTTATTCTGACCTTACGGGAGGACAAACCCTAACTGGTGGATTGGGAACGCATGCTGGGCAATCCATTGCAGCCGATATGTCTTCTTATTTTCAGAAAGAAGTTCGAATAGCAAAAAAAGATTTTGATTGGGCAATGGGTCTGAATATCTCCAATTTGGGAAATAAAATTTCCTATACAGAAACAGCAGTAAGAGATTTTATTCCTATCAATATGCGTTTTGGAACTTCCATTGGCACCAATTTTGATGACTATAACAGAATGAGTATAGAGTTTGATGTAAATAAATTATTGGTACCAACCCCTCCAAGCTATAATGATAATGGCGATATTAATGGTGGTATGGATCCTGATGTGTCGGTGGTAAATGGAGTATTTCAATCTTTTTGGGATGCACCAGGAGGGACAAAAGAAGAGTTTAGAGAATTGAATTATTCTGCTGGTTTGGAGTATTGGTATGCCGAGCAATTTGCCGTAAGGGCAGGTTATTTTTATGAGCATCCTACAAAAGGAGATAGACAATATTTTACCATGGGAGCAGGCGTAAAATACAATGTTTTTGCATTAGATTTCTCTTATCTTATTGATGCAAGTAGTTCCATAAATGGGAGCAATCCACTTGCCAATACTTTGCGTTTTACCTTAATATTTGACTTTGGCGCCTTAGAAGCGAAAAGCTAATCATGAATTTTAGAATTGGTTTCGGATTTGATGTTCACAGGTTGAAAGATGGGCTTGACTTTTGGCTTGGGGGTATTAAAGTTCCACACACAAAAGGAGGGCTTGGCCATTCGGATGCAGATGTTTTAATTCACAGTATTTGTGATGCGCTTTTGGGTGCTGCCAATTTGGGTGATATTGGCAAACATTTCCCAGATACAGACCCTCAATATAAAGGCATTGACAGTAAAATTTTACTGAAAGAAGTAATGGTTTTTATCCGTGCAAAAGGCTATGAAATTGGCAATATCGATTCTACAATCTGTTTGCAAACCCCAAAAATTGGAAAACATATTCCTGAAATGCAAAAAGTATTAGCAGACTGTATGGGAGTGGACATTGATTTAGTTTCTATAAAAGCTACTACTACTGAAACCTTAGGTTTTGTTGGTAGAGAAGAAGGTGTTTCCGCTTATGCTACTGTGCTGATTAATAAGATTTAAAATCCCAATTTTTCTTTTTGCTTATCATCTCTTAAATAAACTAACATTTTTGCCTTTGCACATACTATTCCTTTTTTACTGATGGCTTCAACATCATGCCAAATTTCGAATTTTCCTTTTTCATTTAATGTTTTTTCAGCAAGTTGAATTTCCTTTTCTGTAATTTTGAAATGTAGTTTTAAGGAGGTGTCGGCTGGGCGTAAATATTGTATTTCAGCTGACTTTAACCAAATAATAAGTTTACGATTCTTCTTTGCAAAAATATGGTAATACATGGTTGGAAAATAAGGGTCGCAAGCCGAAAAAATAGTCCCTCCAAATATTGTTTTGTGAAAGTTGATGTTGAATAGTGCTCGTCTAATCACAACTCTCATCTGCATAAAATCATCAGAAATTTCTTTCAGTACGATTCTATTAAAAAGAAGTGGAGGAAAAATATTCAGCACAAATTGGACAGCATATTTTGGTATTTGCATACTGCAAAAATAATTAATTGCTACAAATTTTCTTTTCAAATTAATTATTATTATACTTTTACACGAAATTAAAAACTATAATAAAAATGAAAAATTACATCATAGAATTTATAGGCACATTTTTTTTAGTGCTCGCAATTGGGCTAACAGGAAATCCGCTTGCAATAGGAGTAATGTTAATGGTAATGGTTTATATGGGAGGCCACATATCAGGGGCTCACTATAATCCTGCTGTAAGTATCGCCATGATATTTAGAGGGGTTCTCTCTGTAAAAGAAGCCATCAATTATATTCTTTCCCAATTGGCAGGGGCGTTTTTAGCAGCCATTTTTGTACAATGGGTAGGAGGTTCTGTTATGCAAATAGCACCAAGTAGTACCGCTTCTGTTTTACAAATTTTGGCAGTAGAAGCTATCTTTACTTTTGCCCTTGTTTTAGTTATACTAAATGTAGCAACCAACCCAAAAACAGAAGGAAATTCCTACTATGGTTTAGCAATTGGTTTTACCGTTATGGCAGGGGCATTTGCTGGCGGAGGAATTTCAGGAGGTGCTTATAATCCAGCAGTAGGGACAGGTCCAATATTAGTTGATACAATAATAGGAGATGGCAATACCTTGTCTAATTTATGGTATTATCTTGTTGGCCCAATAGTTGGAGCAATAGTTGCAGCTTATGTATATAAACTTACTACTGATTAAATCCTTAGCTTAAAACAGCCAAAGCAGTTACGTAATTGGGCTCTGATGTAATTTCATCTACTTGCTCGGTATATATGATTTTGTGCGATTCATCCAATACCACAATACATCTGGAATGTAAGTTAGCCAAAGCGCCATCCATTATGGTTAGTCCGTAATCTTTTCCAAAACTGCCATTTGCAAAATCGGATAATGTCAAAACATTTTCAATGTTTTCTACCCCACAAAATCTGTTTTGTGCAAAAGGTAAATCTCTTGAAATACAAAGCACTTTTGTATTTGTAAGGTTTGC
>DUAL01000265.1 GCA_012960835.1 Flavobacteriales bacterium
ATAAAAACAGCTATTCTTGAAATTCAAAACTCGGAAGCACTACAAAACACAATGACTGAAAAAGGTTTTGAGTACGCCCAAAACTTTAGAGATGATAAAATTGTATCAAACTTAATGGAGGTGTATACTTCCTTATAGAATGGAAAAATTGGGATTTTGAAAAGTAAATTAATCCATAATACTTTTAAAAGTAAAGAAGCATACTTGCAAAAACTAGAAAGATATGCTAAGTGGCAAGCCAAATATTATGACAAAAAAATAGGCAGAATCACTCTATTTCATACTCTTATAAAACCGGCTTTCAGGTTTATTAAACACTATATTTTACAACTAGGAATATTAGATGGACTAGTTGGTTTTACTATTGCATCATATCAAGCAAAAGGAGTTAAAATGCGTTACCAATACTTAAAGGCGTAATGCAAAAGGAAATTAATAGCGCTTTACAAGTATTAATAAATGGGGGAATCATCCTCTACCCTACTGATACGATTTGGGGAATTGGCTGTGATGCAACAAACTCTAAAGCAATTGAAAAGATTTACAAAATCAAAAAAAGGACTGAGAGCAAAGCACTTATTTCATTAGTTAGTGATAAAACACAGCTACAAAATATTACAAATTCAATTCCTAATTTTGACATTACTACAAAGCCAACTACCATTATTTTTCCTAATATAATAGGAATAAGTTCTAATCTATTAGCGAAAGATAGTTCAGCTGCAATCAGAATAGTAAATGATAAATTTTGCAATGAACTGATTCAGCAATTTGGAAAACCAATAGTATCTACATCTGCAAATATTAGTGGAAGTGTATTTCCAAAACAATTCTCAGAAATTACGGATGAAATAAAAACTAATGTTGATTATGTAGTAAATTTGCGGCAAGATGAAATCATGAACAAACCATCCCAAATTATACTAATAAATATGAATGGTAGCATTAAAAAGTTACGATAGAATGAATTTAAAAAAATCCCTAAAAAATCCCATTTTTAGCATTATTTCTAAAATTTCAGATGAGTTAAACTATCCGACATTTGTGGTTGGTGGTTGGGTAAGGGATTTACTTATTAATCGTAAACAACAACAAACTGATATTGATTTTGTATGTGTTGGAAGTGGGATAACACTTGCAAAAAAAGTAGCCAATAAGCTAGGAAAAAAAGCCAATTATAAAGTTTTTAAAAATTTTGGCACTGCTATGGTTAATTATGGAGGAGAAACTTATGAATTTGTTGGGGCAAGAAAGGAGTCTTACCGAGCAAATTCAAGAAAGCCAATAGTGGAAGATGGCACATTACAAGATGACCAAAACAGAAGGGATTTCACTATTAATGCTTTAGCAATTCAGTTAAATGATTCAGATTTCGGAAAACTAATTGACCCCTTTAGTGGTCAAAAAGATTTAGAAAATAAGATTATCAGAACGCCACTTGACCCAGATATTACTTATTCTGACGATCCACTAAGGATGATGCGAGCGATTCGTTTTACAACACAATTAGATTACAATATTGAAAAAAAATCTTTTCAGGCCATAAAACAAAATGCTAAGCGACTGAATATTGTTTCAACTGAAAGAATTACGGATGAGTTTAACAAAATAATGCTCTGTGAAAAGCCTTCTATTGGCATTAATCTTTTGTTTGAAACAGGGCTTTTACATCAGTTTTTCCCTGAGGTTTGCAATCTGCAAGGAGTAGATATAAAAAACGGTCATGCCCACAAAGATAATTTTTACCACACCTTAGAGGTTTTAGATAATATATCCGTAAATACAGAAGATTTGTGGCTCAGATGGGCTGCTTTACTACACGATATTGCAAAGCCATCCACAAAAAAATACTATAAAAATCAGGGCTGGACTTTTCATGGGCATGAGTTTTTTGGTTCAAAAATAGTGCCAAAAATTTTCAAAAATTTGAAATTACCACTAAATGAAAAAATGAAGTATGTGAAAAAATTGGTTTTGCTTCATTTACGCCCAATTGTTTTGGCCAAAGATATTGTTACCGATTCAGCAGTGAGACGACTACTTTTTGATGCAGGAGATGATATAGAAGACCTGATGAAACTTTGTGAAGCAGATATTACAACCAAAAACCCTAAGAAATTTAATAAATATCACAACAACTTTAAAAT
>DUAL01000266.1:0-1706 GCA_012960835.1 Flavobacteriales bacterium
TTAGAAAATTAAAGGCTGAACAAGGTGCAGTCAAGGTCACACAGAAAGTGGTTCACGGTGATGAAGTTACCAAGACTGAAATCAAAGATAGTGTTGTTAGTAAATCGAATATTGGGTCTGGTGGAGATGACAAATTAACCAAGATTAAAGAACTAAAAGAACTGCATGATGCAGGCGCTATTGACGACGATGAGTTCAAGCAGATGAAGAAGGAGATTCTAGGGAAATAATGGGCAAACGAGAAAGAAAAAAAGCCTATAAAGATATGATTAAGCAAATTAATAACACAAGTAGTGGAATGAACAAAAGCACATTCATGGCTGATGAATTAGCTGAATTGAAAACACAGATCAAAGAAGAAAAAGAGTCTAAAGAAATGAGAGAAGTTGTGCTTACAACTGACGTTATAATAGAGGAAGGATATGTTTACTTCTTAGGCTTAGATTTTAATATTTGGAGATTTAAAAAAAGCTCAACACCAGAAATGGTTGCAGTCCTTGCCTCAGATGAAGAAAACTTAGACCGATTATGTTATGGAGGCCATCCATCAGAAGCTCCTTTACACTTCATAGATGAAAAAGGGAACGTAGCGCGCATCCCTAAACCAAAATCTACAAATGAATTGAAACATATACTACTAGGCCTCACTAAAAATGAAAAATTATCATTAGCTGCATACCAAAGTGACGATCTTGAAACATGCGGAAGCAAAGAAGAAATGGAATATTCAAATTATATAAAATTCCACGTTGATAATGATGTAATCCAAATGGAAAAAATAGAAGCCCAGGAACACGAAAAATATTATGATTACACCAAAGCCATTGCCATTTATGAAAAAATAGGCCTTCGTGAAGAAGCTGCACGAGTGAGGAAAATTATTGCAGACCAGAAAAAAGTAGATCAAACTGTTGTTCAAGGAGATCAGATAACCAAAACCGAAATCAAAGACAGTGTCCTGAACCGTTCTAATGTTGGCGGAGGATCTTCCAAAATGCAAGAACTAAAAGACTTGACTGAAATGAAGAAAGAAGGCCTCATTGACGATGACGAGTTCAAGCAGATGAAGAAGGAGATTCTGGGGAAATGAAGATTTTCAAACGAATAAAGCCCTCAAAAATAGAAGAATTGAATAAAGATGAGGAATTAATTCACAAATTAGAGAATACAAGATTTCCAAAAAACGCTTCATGGAGAAAAAGAGGCTCATGGAATAATACAGTTGGTCTAAAATCTAGTGATATAAATTCAAAGTCATATCATGGTAGTATCTATATTACAAACATGAGACTAATTTTTGAAGGTGGAAGAGAGTCGGCGAGATTTAACAAAGAGAGTTGGAGTAACGAGATAGATAGAGGGATATGTACTATCAATCTAGAAGAAATAATACAATTCAAGTATTCAGTGGTGGACCAGTGGTTATGGGAAAAACATCAGTTACGTAAAAAAGATATTAACCCAAAATATAAATACGAAATAGAAAGAATTATTGGAGAAAAAATTAAATACGAAACTTGTCCTTTTGGATTAGAACTACTAATTGAAAAACGTAATGGGGAATCTGAAAAAATTATGCTTCCTAAAGCTACTTCGGGCATAGTCCAAAAACTAGACAACCATCGAAAAAACATTATTGATAAAATGACCTCAGATGCCAAGAATCGTGAAATCGCTCTAGATTATGATGAGGCTATTCAAATATG
>DUAL01000266.1:1734-2127 GCA_012960835.1 Flavobacteriales bacterium
AAGTTAGGAAAAATAAAAGAGGCTACAAGAACCAGAAAACTGAAGACAGAACAATTTAAGGTTGAACAAACCGTAGTCCACGGAGACTACGTCGATGACAGAGATACAATAATCAAAGACAGTGTTCTCAACAGAACGAATGTCGGGACTAGTGGCGACGATAAATTTGCTAAGCTGGACAGATTAGCTGATATGAAAGAAAAAGGATTAATCGACGACAACGAGTTCAAGCAGATGAAGAAGGAGATCCTAGGGAAATAATGGGCTGGTTTAATCGTAAAAACAAAAAGATAAAAGAAGACCAAGAATTTAGAAAGTTGGAAAGAGAGTTAGAAATGTTAAGAAACTTTTAATTTTTTTGAAAATATTAGAAAAATTAGAAAATATTAAGAA
>DUAL01000267.1 GCA_012960835.1 Flavobacteriales bacterium
AATTCATTCCAAAATAGAGAAGATGCTCTTTTGGCACTTGCCGAAATTAGAAAAGAAAATAAATCGGCTTGGCTACTTACTAAGTAAATTATGCAAGCGAAAACACCTAAAGAAAGCAGAGCAACCCTTACCGAAATTGTGCTTCCTAACGATACCAATAATTTGAATAATTTAATGGGGGGGCGCCTGTTGCACTGGATGGATATTGCGGCCGCCATTACTGCTCACAGGCATTGTAACCGAACTTGCGTTACAGCATCTGTGAATAATGTGTCGTTCGAACATCCTATTCCAAGAGGAAGCATTGTAACATTGGAAGCCAACATTTCTCGTGCTTTTTCCTCCTCTATGGAAATATTTATTGATGTGTGGATTGAGGACACCCTATCGGGAGAGAAAACAAAGTGTAATGAGGCGATTTATACTTTTGTAGCAGTTGATACTAAGGGTAAGCCATCTAAAGTTGCGGAAGTAATTCCTGAAACCAACTTAGAAAAGAAACGATTTGATGGTGCTCTTAGAAGAAGGCAATTATCATTAATATTAGCTGGGAAACTGAAAGCAGATGATGCCTCTGAACTGAAAGCTTTATTCACTCAAAAATAAATTTTCATCTATTTTTTGCATGCAATCAAAGTGTCCTTTTGGGCATTTTTCAAAACCAATTTTTGTGCAAGGCCTACAAGATAAATTCTTTACTTCAATAATTTTTGATTTATCATCTGCCAAATAGGGAGTCATCCCAAAATCAGGAATAGTGTTGCCCCAAACTGAATAAATTTTCTTTTTGAAAGCTGCCGCAATATGCATCATTCCTGTATCGTGTGTGATAACATATCTTGCATTTTTTATAATAAAAGCAGATTGCCCAATACTATATTTTCCACAAGCATTTTGGGTATTTGATGTTGCAGCAACAATTTTTTCGGCCGCTTCTAAATCTTCTTTTCCACCAATCAGAATTATTTGCTTGTTTGGTTTATTACAAATAGAGATTATCTTTTCTGTAGGCAAAATTTTTGTTTTGTGCTTTCCGCCAATAGCAAAAGCAACATAATCATTTGGCAAATTTTCAACTTTATCCTCATCTGTCAGAAAAAAGTCCAAGCCCAAATTATCATTTGTAATTCCAAGGTGTTTGATTGTTTCCAAATACCTATCAACAATATGAATTTTGGGTAATAAATTTATTTTGAAAGTAGTCATCAGCCATTTCTGTACATTTAGTTTTCTAAAACTTTTGGAAGGTATTCCCAATTTTTGTTTCAAAAGTTGGGTGCGAATATTATGGTGCAAATCAATCAGTAAATCAAACTTTTCCTTTATTAGTACTGGAATAATTTCATTGATATTTTCATCAATTGTATACACTTTATCTATATAAGGATTGTCCAACAATAAATTTGAGTATTTTGAAAAGGAAAGAAAATGAACCTCAGCATTTATCTGTTTTTTCAATACTCTCACAACTGGAGTTGTGAGCACTATATCGCCAATGGAAGAAAAACGAACTACTAATATTTTTAATGGCTTTTGCACTGGGTGTAAAACTAAATAAATTATCCTAATTTTGCGTCCATGAAATTTATTGATACGCACACACATCTTTTTTTAAAGCAATTTAGCGGAGATATCGACTCGGTAATTGAAAATGCGATTGCAAGTGGCGTGAGTAAAATGTTTCTGCCAAACATTAGCTCAGAAACTACAAATTCTATGATGGCGCTATGCCAAAAATATCCTGAGAATTGTTTCCCTATGATGGGCCTGCATCCTTGTGATGTAAAAAAAGAAAGCATGGAAAAGGAACTTTTACATGTGGAGGGGATGCTTGAAAAAGAAAAATTTATTGCAGTTGGCGAAATTGGTTTGGACCTTTATTGGGACAAAACTACTTTGGATATTCAAAAAGAAGCTTTTGAAGCTCAAATAAAATTGGCAAAAAAATACCAATTACCAATTGTAATTCATGTTCGGGAATCTTTTAATGAAGCCATTGAAATAGTGGAAAAATTGAATGGCGATGGTTTGAGTGGTGTATTCCACTGCTTTACAGGAGATGTGAAAGATGCCAAAAGAATTACTGATTTAGGGAATTTTTATTTGGGCATTGGTGGAGTATT
>DUAL01000268.1 GCA_012960835.1 Flavobacteriales bacterium
GTTTTTAAGCACCTTATATTTCATAAAATATCCTCATTATTACTAAAAGTTAATAAAGGCATTGTCTCCTCTTTTTACAAGCAGACTAGTAAAACCAAATTAGAATTCATTCTCTATTGCTTGCAGCAAGGAATTAACTTTGTTATATCCTTGGTCTGCTGACTTTTGACACCATTCTATCGCTTTCTTTATATCTCTCCTAACACCCCGACCTTTCCATAAGGATAAACACACGTTACTTTGGGCGACTTTATTACCTTGTTTGGCAGCCATTAGATAATATTTATATGCTAGTTTTTCATCTCCCCAGATGCTTGAACCCATTCCTTTCCCATACATATATCCCAAATTAGTTTGTGCTTTTAAGTGACCTTTGTCTGCGGCTTTGAGATACCATTTTTCAGCTTCTGCACCATCATCAAACATTAATAGATGTCCTGCTCTAAATTGAGATTCTGTATGCCCTAATTTAGCAGCCTTAAGATACCACTTTAAAGCCTCTTTCTTGTCTTTACTCACAACACCGTACCCTTTCTCGAACGCCAATCCCAAACCGAAATAACCCTTGTCATAGCCTAAATCTGCGGATTTTTTAGCCCACTTATACGCATTATTGTAGTCTTTCTTTTTGTAATACTTGTAAGCCTTATCGTAATATTTTTTACCCCAATACGCCCCATCTGATTTGGGGGCATCATCATCTTTAGCTATGTGTCTATTCTTCACAATGTTTTTAGCTTTGCTGGAATTTTCATCTCTTGATACTTTATCTAGATGAGATAATTTGTTATACCTGCGAACTGTATCTCCATACTCGCCCCACTTGTGACCACTAGCAGTAGCATAAATATTCTTACACTCTATAGAGTCTCCATCAATACACAATTTATCGGATTTATTAGATAAATAAACATTGTTAATAGGCTTGCAGCTACCTATATTTTTAATTACTTTAAAGCTATTATTCTTTTTCTTAAAACAAAGAGTTGTATTGCCTTTTTCAATTACTATATATTTTCCAGAATATTCTTCTAAAAGTTTCTTACTACTAAGTACACTTCCGCTGCCATTCACCATTCTGTCTAGACTATCGAAAATATTAATTGAACTCTTTTTATCTTTTCCCCAATAGTATTTTCCGTCTATAGATATTTGTACCGATTTGCAAGATATATTATCGGTTTCTATACATATTGAACCCTTATTTGTTAAATAGATACTGTCAAGAGATTTACACTTGCCAATATTGCTGACGCTTTTTAATTTATTGCCAACTCCTTTAAAACAGTATTTATTTTGACCATCTACTATACTGATAAACTTATTGTCAAAAGAGTTGTGTAAATTCCCTTGATAATTACTTTCGGCATATATGGTTGAAACAACTAACAATACAACCAGTGTAGCTAAATTTTTCATATTAATCATTGTCTTCCTCTAACGTTAAAACCCCATTTATAAGCAACATCTGGATTATCATTTGGATTGCAATTTTCCAAATACGCACCATAAGCTTTACTTGAACTGTATTTTTTATATTCAGCAACATCTGAATTCCATTGGCAATCTTTTATGAGGGCTAGCACATACTCTTCTTTGGTTGCATAGTTACTTTTATCAATTGTGCTACATCCGGTAAATACAGTGGCAGCAAGTGTTAATATAATTATTTTAGCTATTTTCATACTTTTCCTCTTATATTTTAATACTGCCATAATTTATATTGATTCCAAGCATTTTCTGCCTTTTCTCTAATTATAGTATCACTACTTTCGTATGCTTTCTTAATCCAATATTTTGCCTTTTCCATATTGCGTTTCTCAGCATATTTAATACCTAACTGATATTGCTTGGCAGGTGTTTCAGCAAGATCCAACGATTCAGTGTTATTAGTAATCGTGTCTTTAGGGTAAAGAGTGCCGTTTCTGTAAATGATATCACCGGAATAGTAACGGAAATGAACTTATTTGTGTCTTATTTAGATGGAAAGCCTCAGATTTAAGACCCCACCCCACCCCTTTTAGAAGAGAGGGCGGCAAGGGAAACTGAGCTAGATGTGAGATTTAGTAATTTTGAAAATGATTACAATTCTCTATCTTCTAATAAAAA
>DUAL01000269.1 GCA_012960835.1 Flavobacteriales bacterium
GAATTGGGTTTTGTATGTTTTTACAGCTTCTATTTTTTTCTCCATTTGTCCACTTATATCAATTACAAAATCGGGTTGTAAATGGTTGAACTGAATATAATGATAAATGGCTTTTGGTCGCCAAACTTTTTGCTTAGTATCCATTTTTTCTAATCCAGAAAGAAAGCATGCGTCCACTACTATTTGTGAGGCCCTTCCATGGTCTGGGTGCCTATCAGATGGGGCATTGGCAATTACTATTTCTGGCTGATAGTCTCTTATCTTTTTAATGAGTGCTAGTTTGTGCCCTTCATCATTTTCAAAAAAACCATCTTTGAAATTCATGTTCTCACGCACCCTAACTCCTAATATTTTTGTGGCATTTTCACATTCCTCTTTCCTTGTTTCGGCAGTTCCTCTTGTACCCAATTCCCCTCTTGTCAAATCAATAATTCCTACCTTTCCCCCTTGCTCTACTAATTTGATAACAGTTCCTCCACAGCCCAATTCTACATCATCTGGGTGAGCACCAAAAACTAAAACATCAACTTTCATTTTCAGAGGGTTTAAAATTCAACTTTGCTAAAATAGCAGAAACTGCCATAATTCCAATGAGGTAATACACAAAAGAAGGAATAGGCATGGGGTCGCCAGCCGCATAAGAGTGCAATCCGGAAAGGTAATAATTCACCCCAAAATAAGTCATAATAATAGACCAAATACCAATAACAGATGCCAAGTTAAACACATAGCGACTTTGTAATGCAGGAATAAAACGCAAATGCAAAATAATGGCGTAAACCAAAATACTTACCATGGCCCAAGTTTCTTTTGGATCCCATCCCCAATATCTTCCCCATGATTCGTTTGCCCAAATTCCGCCCAAAAAGGTGCCAATCGTTAGCATATAAAGTCCAATAGTCAAGGATTTTTCATTAATAATAGTTATCTCTTCACAAACTAAATCAAGCTTCTTGTTTCCTGAAATCTTGCCAATAAAAATAAGCCAAAGTGCAAAAAGCCCAAGCATGGCCCCCAAAGCCAAAAATCCATAGCTTGCCGTAATAATGGCCACATGTATCATCAGCCAATAGGATTTTAAAACTGGCACCAAATTTGTAATTTCAGGGTCCAGCCAGTTCAAATGAGCAACCATTAGCAAAAGGGATGCGACAATAGTTGTGGCTACCAATGTAAGTGCAGATTTCCGGCTGAAAAGCACGCCAGAAAGTAGAGTTGCCCAGGCAATATAAATCATAGATTCATAACCATTACTCCAAGGGGCATGCCCTGAGATTACCCCCCTAACAATAAGCCCAATGGTATGTAGTGCAAAGCTACTATATATCAGCCATTTTAGGATTGTAACCAATGCGTTAAGCCATTTTCGATTCTTAAATATTTGCATAATTACAAAGACCAAAAGCAAAAATCCAAGCATAAAGTAGCCCATAAATAATTTAGAGAAAAGCTGTAAATTATTATAATAGACCTCCCATTTTGTTTTGTAAGTAGCAGGGATAACTTCCGCTCCATATTTTTCTTGAAATTTCTGAATATAGTCCAGAATCTCAGTTGCGGTTGTCCAATCCTTATTTTCTTTTGCTGATTTGATGGCATTAAAATACATGCTCATAATATTAGTTACAAAGAGGGAATCGTTGGAAGAAAAAAGCTCATTTTTGGAATAAGGATGCCATACATTATTGCTATCGTTTGCAAGGGGAAAAAGTCGTAAAAATCCTCCACTAAAAATAAGATAGCAAAGGTTTATCCTTTCATCAACTGCAATGACATCTTTATCAAATTTATCTCTGTCTCGGGGTTGTTTATTGTATGCATCTTCTACAAATTTACTTAGTTTGTAAGTTCCGTCTTTTTCAAATAATTGAATAAAGCTTACTAATTTCTCTTTCGTCTCCAAAACATTTTTAAGCTCAGGATTCGAAATTTTAATAATTGGAATATTGCCCCAAGCAACAGGATTGCTCATCATTCCAATTAGTATTTGGGTAGCAGATTGCCCATACAATTCTTGCTTACGAGAAATTTTTCGGATGTATTGGGAGGATAAGGTGTTCAGGGGTTTTACCCTTCCGCCATTATCCTGCACCAAAAGTTG
>DUAL01000270.1 GCA_012960835.1 Flavobacteriales bacterium
TTCTGAATCTACATTTTCATAGGCATGTTTTTCCAAATAATGCTTGATGGCTTTTCGGTATTCATCCTCACCAACCACATATTTTAGCATATCCAAAACCATGGCGCCTTTCGGGTATTTTCGCACTCCACCAGCAAAAGAACAAGCAACAGGATTGTCATTTTTCAGGGCTTCTTTTAAGGATTTATCTTTTGCTTTTCTTCTGGTATTATCAAAATAATTTTTACCGAAAAATTCTTTTTCTACCATATAACCATAGTAAGTTGCGAAACTCTCTTGTAGCCAATGGTGTGAGGAAGTTCTAGAAGTGATACAATCTCCAAACCACTGATGTGCCAATTCATGGGCGTTTACATACACATAATTGATGTCGTTAAAACTTACAGAATCTACAAAATAAAAATCACCAAACAAAGTGGCGGTGGTGTTTTCCATAGCGCCATACATAAAATCCTGAACAGGAATTTGAGCATAGCTTTCCCAAGGATAAGGCACATCAATTTCCCTTTCCAAATAGTCAAACATTTCTTTGCTGAGACGATAAGCAGAAGAGACTCTACTTTCCCAATCTGGATAATAATACAAATTAAGGGGCGTGCCGCTTTCTGCTGTTTTTTCTAAAATATCATATTCCCCAATTCCTAACATTATCAGATAGGAAGGATGAGGACTTGTTATTTTATAATGCCATTTTGTTAAATCTCCTTCTTCTGTTTTATCAATCAAATTGCCATTGGATAATACTTTGTAATCTTTGTCAAAATGAACAATAAGTTCCGTAATAAGTTTGTCGTTCATTTCATCATAATGCGGAATCCAATGCCTATTGTCAATGCCTTGCCCTTGTGTCCAGATTTGTTTTCGGCTTAAATTTTGCTCATCATTCCATCCAATAAAATAAATTCCTTTTCTGGGGAAGCAATGGTAATCAATAGTTACAGTATAGCTGTTTTCCCAACTTAAAGATTTTGTAAAAAACAGGGTAATTCCTTTTTTATTCTGAGAAAACTTAATTTCTTTTTCATCCATCAAAATATGATGAATGATAATGTTAGGGGCATCCAAATAAAGAGAATCTACTCTTGATAGTAAAGGTGTAAAAGTGAGTGCTACATTACCAATTACTTTTCCAATTTTTGGTTCAAAGCTAACATCTAAAAGTAAATGTTGCATATCCACATTATGCTCTCTTGGCGTGAGTTTATCATCTTTTACATAAGTTCGGTTTTGGCTAAAAACAGATAGTGTAAAAAGACAAAAAGTTAAAAGGAAAAATTTATTCTTCATAGGCCACAACATTTTTTATTTTCTCAGGAAACCTTTGTTTTAACAAGCTTTCAATACCTTGTTTTAGCGTTAAAGATGAGGATGGGCAACCACTGCACGCTCCTTTCAAAACAACAGAAACTACTCCATTTTCAAACGATCTTAAAGAAATGAAACCTCCATCTGATTCCACAGCTGGCCGAATATATTCATCCAAAATGTCCGCTATTTTTTGCTCCATTTCTGAAAAATTCAGTGTTTCTTGCTCTTTCTTTTTCCCTACTTTTTTTATCGTTTTCAGCTCCTTAACAACCACTCCTTCTTTGTTCAAAAAATCGGTAATGAAAATGCGGAGTTGCATGGCAATATCATCCCATTTAACATCTGCATTTTTAGTGATGGCAATAAAATTCCCACTTATAAAAAGACCTTTAACAAATGGAAAATTAAAAATTGCAGCAGCAAGTGGCATTTGCTTTGCATCTTCCACAGTTAGAATTTCCATGTTTTCAGCAATTAATATTCTATTGGAAACAAATTTCATCACGGCAGGGTTTGGCGTACTTTCGGCATATATACTATAATTCATTTTTTTTCATTTTTGCAAATTTACATATTATCCAATTATTTTTAGGGTTAAGTCCAGATATTAGCTTCTTTAAGTTTGATTTCTTCTTGAAAGAAAAATCGAGCGCTTTTTTCAAATGCCTTGGTGTAGTTGGAAACAAAAAATTCGTATTTCGGTTTAAACTGATTATTTAGTAGGGTTTTATTTTTAAGCTCGGAAGCAATATGCTCGGCAACAATATTTGTAGAATTAATAACACTTATTTCCCCTTTATAGTAATCTCTAATTTCTTTGTAAATAAGCGGATAATGTGTGCAAGCCAATATTAACTGGTCAATATTTTGCAATTTTTTATTAGATAAATAATTTGCAATAATCTTTTTGCTGATGTCTCCGTCTATAAATTTTTCTTCAATCATAGGTGCCAAAAGAGGTGTCGCCAGTGCAGTGACTATTGCTTTGGGACATTTTGCATTTATTTTACTTTTATAAATATTTGAACTAATGGTAGCTTTTGTTCCGATTACACCAACTTTACACGCATTACAACTGTTGGATACTTTTTCTATTACTGGGTCAATTACATTAAAAACAGGAATATTTTTTACTGTATTTTTTATAATATCAAAAGCAACTGATGAGGCGCTATTACAAGCTATTACAATACATTTGCATTTTTTTTCAAGAAGAAATAGCGCAATTTTTTTACTGAAATTTTGAATGGCTTCATCCGATTTTTCACCATAAGGCAAATGCTCGGTATCTCCGAAATAAATAATAGATTCATTGGGGAGTTTTACCTTCAAAGCATGGGCAACAGTAAGCCCGCCAATTCCAGAATCGAATATGCCAATTGGTAAATTTTGCATTTGCTAAAAGTAAAAAAAAGCATCTAAAAAAGATGCTTTAAATTTTAGATTTTGTCTTTGCTTAAAGCCCTAATTTCTTTTTAACAAGCGACATCACATTTTCATTTTCATCTGCATAAAGAATACTTCCCATACTGGAATCAAAAATATAAGTGAATTTCCCTTCTTTGGCAACATCTTCAATGGCAGTTCTTGCTTTTGCTAAAATCGGCTCTAATAGTTCTTGCTCTTTTTTCTGCAATGCATTTTGCGCATTTTGCTGGAAAGATTGAATTCTTTGTTCCAAATTCGTGATTTCTGCAATTTTATCTTGCTTTACCAAATCGGTATAAGTGGCTTCATTTGCCTGATAATCCTGCACAGATGCTTGGTATTCCGCTTGCATTGCACCAAGTTGAGATTCTAAGCTTTTGGCAAAAGTTTGCAATTCTCCTTCTGCTGTTTTCTTCTCCGGCATTAAGGATAATAATTCGCTAGAATCGATATATCCAAATTTGTTTTGCGCAAAAGTGCTAAAGCTTAAAAGTGCTAAAAAGCTTAAAATTATGATTTTTTTTATCTTCATTTTTTGTTTTCGTTTTTGTATTAGTTATTAATTTTTATTTTCCTATGTAGCCCATATTTTTTAATATTTTATCGCTTTTATCTAAGTTTGGATTTGAATAGAGCATTATCAAATCGCTTGAACTATCAAAAATTACAGCATATTTGCTGTTGGCTGCCAATTGCTGAATGGCATCATATACTTTATCTTGCAGAGGCTTTATTAACTCTTGTCTTTTTCCGTATAAGTCGCCATTAGGACCAAATCGTTTCTTTTGTAAATCTTTTGCCGATTTTTCTTTTGCAATAATGGTATTTTCTCTTTTGGTTTTCATCTCATCCGTAAGTAATACTTCCTGAGTTTGATAATCTCTATACATCTTATCGACCTCCGCATAAATGGCTTCAATTTCCTCTTGCCATTGCTTGGATATTTCATCTAATTTATCTTGTGCCTGATTAAATTCAGGAATATTATTCAAGATATAATCCGTATCCACATAAGCGAATTTTTGTGCTTGTGATGTTGTGATAGCAAAAAAACCTATCATTAATATTAAAAGTATTTTTTTCATGATTTAAATTTTTAGGAGTACAAATGTACAAATTAAAACTGTTGTCCGATTGAAAAATGAAACTGTCCGCCATTAGCATCCGGATTGCCAGGAATATCATCATATCCCCAACCATAATCCAAGCCCATAAGTCCAAACATAGGCAGCATAATCCTTACTCCAAAACCTGCCGAACGCTTAACCTGAAACGGATTAAAAGAGTCGAAATTGTCCCAGGCGTTTCCGCTTTCCAAAAATCCTAAAACATATACCGTTGATGTAGGATTTAAACTAATGGCATACCTTAGCTCAGCTGTGTATTTATTATAAATTGTTCCGCCAGTAGTTGGCGATAAAGAGTTATTAGAATATCCTCTTAATGCTACCAATTCCCTTCCGTCCATTATTCTTCCATAACCACTTAATCCATCCCCGCCCACATAGTATCTTTCGAAAGGAGAAACACCTAATTTACTATTATATGCACCTAAAAGACCCATTTCAATCCGGGTACCTAAAACTAATTTTTCGGCAAAAGAAGTATACCAAGTTGATTTCCATTTCCATTTGTAATACTCTAACCATTTGTATTTTGCCTGGTCATCCAATGAAGCGTAATCATCTACTCCATCAAATAATGAATAGGGAGGAGTTAGTTTCAAACTCAAAGAAAAGTTAGAACCTTTTCTGGGAAAAGTAGGTTGGTCAACCGAGTTTCTGCCAATAGTTACACCATAACTCATATTGTTAGAATAGCCATTTCTGAACGAAAAGAAAGACTGAGAATTACTTAATTTATATTGTTGGAAATTTATATTTTGAAAAAGTGTAAAATAATCATCCGGATATTTCAGGCGTTTCCCCAGTCCAATAGTTGCACCAGTAATTTCAATGGATTCTCTATCCTCTCCTGTTTGTCCGTTTGAAGAAACAGATTTGTAAAAAGAAACAGAAAGGGAGGTTGGTCTTTTTCCACCTAGCCAAGGCTCGGTAAAGGAGATGTTATAATTTTGATAGTAAACTCCATTTGAAGATGCGGTTAAGGATAGTTTCTGTCCATCTCCTGAGGGCAAAGGAGTCCAAGCATTTTTCTTAAAAAAGTTTCTTGCTGAGAAATTATTAAAAACTAAACCCAATGAGCCAACTACTCTTCCAGCACCCCAACCACCTTGCAAATTAATCTGGTCAGATGGTTTTTCAGCTACAATATAGCCGATATCCACTGTATGTTTTATTGGATCAGGATCAATATCCACATTTAATTTTTCAGGATCAAAATAACCCAATTGCGCCAATTCCCTTTGCGAACGAATTATATTGGAACGGTTAAACAAATCTCCTGGTTTTGTTCTGATCTCCCGCATCACAACATGGTCGTTGGTCTTTGAATTTCCAATTACCGTAACCTTATTTAATCGTGCTTGTTTGCCCTCATAAATCCTTACTTCCAAATCGATAGAATCGTTATTTGTAGCAATTTCAACAGGGGTAATGTTAAAGAAAAGATAGCCATCATCTAAGTATAATGAACTAATATCCGTTCCATTGGGGTTCCCAAAAAGACGACTGTCCAAAATGCTTTGGTCAAAAATATCTCCCTTTTTAATCCCCAGTAATTTATCCAATTCTTCATTGCTAAATTTCTGATTTCCCACCCAGGAAATTTTTCTGAAATAATAAGGGTTTCCCTCATTAATTGTGAGCTCAATATTTAAGGTATTGTCCGAATTTAGGTAGGTAGTGTCGCTTATAATTCTTGCATCCCTAAACCCTTTTTCATTGTACTTTTCAATGATGCTATTCTTATCGGTTTGATAGGCGCCAGCCAAAAATTTTGATGCTTTAAAAATTCGATACCATTTTTTTTCTTTGGTATCTTTCATGGTTCTTTTAAGCTTCTTAACTGCTAGAATATAAGGTTGTGTTTTTCCAAAAATATTTTTCTTGCTTATTTCCATTTCTTTAAGTCCGATAAATTTTATTTCATTAATTTTCACCTTCTTCTTTTTATCGATAGTAAAAACCAAAATAGCAGAATTGACAAGTGTTGAATCGGCAGTTTGTGTTGTGGAAACGGCAATATTTAAAAATCCTTTTTCGATAAAATAATCCTTTATTTTTTGCTTGCTATTGTTCACAATATTTTGAGTCAGGATTTTCCCCTTCATCAATTTTAGTTTTTCTTTTATGGAAGTAATGTCCGATTTTTTCAATTTACCTACAAATTTAAATTTGGACAAACGGGGGTGTTCCTCTACATAAAAATCCAGAAAAATACTATTTCCCTGAATTTTTGTAGCGGAAACTTTAATGTCGGCAAACAGACCTTGCTTCCACAATTTTTTTATTGAGGCACTTATATTTTCTCCTGGTACAATTATTTTATTTCCTACTTTAAGTCCTGAAATATTGATTAGAGTAGAGTGGTCGAGATACTTGGTTCCTGAAATGGTAATACCACCAATAATATATTCGCTTGGGTTGTTATATTCAATAGTTGATAAATCCTTGTGTAGGGCAACTTGTGCCTTAGTTTGCGTATAGCCACAAAAAAGGGCAATGAGTAGAATGATTTGTTTTTTCAATTTTTATTATTTTATCTGTGCTTTCGTTTTTCCGAACCTTCTTTCTCTTTTTTGATAATCTATAATAGCTTTTATCAAATCCTCTTTTCTAAAATCGGGCCACAAAGTATCGGTAAAATACAATTCAGAATAGGCAATTTGCCAAAGTAAAAAATTACTGATTCTGTGCTCCCCAGATGTTCTGATTAAAAGCTCAGGGTCAGGAACGCCTTTTGTATTTAAATATTGCTGAAAAGTGTCTTCTGTTATTTCTTTTGCTAAATTATTTTTCGAATCATGAATAATCTTATTTACGGCATTTACTATTTCCCATCTTCCGCTATAACTCAGAGCCAAGATGAGGGTCATTCGCTTGTTATTTTTTGTCTTTTCAACGGCCTGCTCCAATTCCTGCTTGCATTTTTTTGGTAGCTGACTGAGCTTGCCAATAGCATTAAGGCAAATATCATTTTTCATTAAAGTTTTAGTCTCTTTACTAATGGTGCTTATCAGCAAAGTCATCAGTGCATTTACTTCTCTTTCAGATCTGTTCCAATTTTCAGTGGAAAAAGCATAAAGGGTTAGGTATTTTATGCCAATTTCTGCTGCCGTTTCTACTGCTTCTCTTACCGATTTTACGCCATGTTGATGTCCAAAAACACGAAACTTACCTTTGCCCTCTGCCCAACGCCCATTTCCATCCATAGTAATAGCAATATGCTTTGGTAAATTTTCTTTTTCTATCTGCTCAATCAAAGCCATCTTATTTCCAGAAATTTTTTAGAATTAGTAGTTGCACCTTTCTTTTTCGGATAAAAGCTTGAAAGAAAGGGTGATGCCAGTAAAGGTGTACCAATCATTATTTTTTGAGTTTCCTCTTTGCGTGTCTTTTGCTCTAGGATTCCAATTTGGATTTGGATTACCATTTGGAAGTGATTGTGGATAAGGATTACCATTTGGGTCTAGGGCATCAATATTTCTATCGGACATTTCAGTAGCTAAAGGACTCATATCAAAATTTCGCAAATTTTGCCCTGGATAAGTGGTGCTTACATCATCCAGATAATCGGTAAAAGTTTTTCGTATTCCATATTCTAAAATAATATTGAAAGTTTTATTTACAGCAATTTTAAATCCTCCACCCATAGGAATGGAGAATTGCGTAAGTGCATATTTTTTTCTTTCGGAGAAAGAGGTTGTCCCTTGCCCTTCTGTCCCTAAGGGTTGAAGGGCTACCCACTCTCCACTATTTGCTTCTGCTTGCGGATTGAAACGGAAAAGCGAAACGCCTGCAAAAATAAAAGGTGTAAATGGGTAGAGAGAGTTACCAGTTTCGTATGGTAAAAAGTTGAATTCTACTTGGCCAGAAACTTCATAAATGGGCGAACGGAAATGTAAATTTCTATTAAAATTTGCAGTATCCTTTGCATTTCTGGAATCATCTCCCCTCACATAGCCCAAAAGCAATTCTCCTTTTACAACAATTCTTCTATCGATATTTTTTCGCACTACAATTCCGCCAGCTGGCATCATATAATCGAAATGCTTTTTATTGATATCCCCCAAATAATAGGAGCTACCAGCCATAATTCCAATTTCGGTTGAAGAAACAACTTGTGCTGTTATACTAGAAGTAAAAAATAAGAAAGAAAGCAAAGAAATTGCTAGAATTCGATTTTTATTTTGGACAATATGTTTTAGTGCTGTAATCATAAATTTGTAAAAATTTTCCTCAGGCAAATATAGGGTTATTTCAATTTTTAGGGCTTGAATTATTTAATTTCTTTTATCAATTCCCCACATCAACTTACTCCTTATGGTAGAGATAAAAGAATGAGATTGTGGTTCAATAAGGTTTATCTTGAAATCGGCTTTTTTTATGATAAGCGAATTAGAAGAGTCAAAAGCCCTGAAACGGGAATCAAGCGATACAAGCGCCAATTGGTCTTTATCGGCTACTTTCAGTTTAATAATATCTTCATCAGAAAGTACAATAGGACGAACATTCAAATTGTGTGGTGCAATAGGCGTGATAATTACATTGTCAGTTCCAGGAATAATAATAGGACCACCACAAGACAGGGAATACCCAGTAGAGCCTGTTGGGGTGGCAATTACAAGTCCATCTGCCCAATAAGAATTCAAGAATTCATCATTCAAAAAGGCATCAATTCGAATCATGGAAGAAGTGTCTTTTTTGACAATAGCTACTTCATTCAGAGCAAAATTTACTTTTCCAAACAAATTATTTTCTGTTTCCAAGCAAAGTAACGTTCGGCTTTTTAGTTGAAAGTTTTTATTCAGCACATCATTTATTGCTGATTCAATTTGGTCAGTAGAAATACTTGAAATAAAACCAAGCCGACCAGTATTGATTCCTAAAATTGGAATATTACTATCTTTAACCAAAGTAACCGATCCCAATAAAGTGCCATCTCCACCAATGCTGAATAAAAAGTCGGCATTATCTTTTAGCGTTTCGTAAGAATCGAACACTTCTGGCGGTTTTTCAAACTTTACTTTCTTATTAAGAAAAGACAAATAATCTTCATATACCAAAAGAGAAACATTTTCAGATTCCAGTCGGCTTACCAAATGCTGAATGTATTTGGTAAATTGTTCTGAGCAAGGCGTTCCAAATAATGCTATTCGCATAATTAAAATGGATTAGTAAAGTGCAAAAATATACCTTTTTCTCCTAATCTGTTTATTCCAAACTCAATTCTTAGCATTTTGTCGTAATAGGTTACATAATCCAAGCTAATTCCTCTACCAAAAAGTAGCTGATTTGTTAAGTCATTATTCTCGTTATTTTGCTTGTCAATTACATAGCCCAAATCAGAAAAAACAGAAAGATAAAGGGAATAATGTGCCTTTTTGAATTGCGACATTTTTAGATATGGAATATCGAAATTTGTTTTCCCAATAAGCTCGTATTTGATGGCGGTTTTGCTCAGCCAATAGTGTTGACCATCCACCACATAATATTCGTAAGTGCGCACATAATCGTAAAATCCCAATCCTTTTTGTGCAAAATAGGGCTGGTAATCATCAGAAGAGACTTTTGCTTTAAAACTGGAGCCGATAAAAAGTCGATTGCTTATTTCCATGTGTTTTTCCACTTTTCCTATTAGTTCAAAATGATTTACAGGGCTACTCCCTTCAAAATTTTTCTTCAACTGAAAATGTAAGTAATGTCCGTGCAAGGGATAATGCACATAATCCCTTTGCTCATTAGCATATTGGTAGTTTATTTGGAAATAATCGCCCTTCAATTTTTCGTTTTTTAAATAATACCGATTGTAAGATTTAATAGCATCTGCAATGTTTGATTGTAAATAGTTTAGCCTTAGTTTATGCTTGTGTCTTGTATTTTTTCGATACAAGATAGATAATTGAAATTCATAATCTTTAATAGTGTACTTATCTCCATTTTCATAATAAAGCAACTTATTATCCATGGTATTGTAAAAGGATTTTTTTCTCCTGAAATGTTGTGCAAAAGCACTAATGCCAATGGTTTTTTCTTTATTAAAATAGGGGATTTCATACCTAAATAAGTAATGTTCCTTAAATCCTCTTCTGTATTTTAATTTTAGCAGTTGGTTTTTTCCCCTAAAATTTTCCCAAACCAAATACACACCATAGTTCATTCTGGAAAAATCAGAATATTTACTTTCCTTAAATTCATCCCACCACACATTAAAATTCCTTTCAGAAAGTTCTAAAATAGGATAAGGCCAGATATACCAACGCTCCACCACTTCAATAATAATATTTGTTTCGCCCCCACTATTTTCGCTACTGATATCTACAAAATTGTAAAGGGTTAGGTTTATTAAATTTTCCTTACTTTGTTTTGTTTTGATATCTATTCCCGTTTGACTTAAAAAATCTCCTTTTTTAAAAGTGATTTCCCTAAGGATAATTGCCTCTTTTGTAATTTTATTTCCTACAATAGTAATATTGCCAATAAGGATTTTTTCTTGTGTGAATCCTTGATAAAAAATAAATGTAGTAATAAAACAAATAAGATATTTTCTCATTTTTTACGGATTCAAGTAGCGCATTAAGGACTCATATCTTTGCATCATATCTTCTTGTGAGCCGCTCTCTTGGTAAGATGCCATTATTTTATATTCAAAGCGTTCAAAGTCGCTTATAATACCATCAATTTCAGTTTTGTTTACCTTTATGGTTAGCTCCATTTTTGTGGAATTAGGCACGGATGTAATATAAGAGCTCAAAATTTTTGCATTGCTGTCCTCAATAATTCTGGCTATTTCACTCATGGAATAATCATTTTGGTTTATTTCTAAAACAAACACCCCACCCATACTTTGCACGGCAGAACTTTTGGCAATAGTGTACAATAATTTCCGGTTTGATATTGCCCCCAGATATTTTTTGTTTTTATCAAGAACAGGAACAACCGTTAAACTATTCACCTCCAAAATCTCAATTATATCAAAAAGATGTTGACTACCAAGCGCATGAGGTGCCATTAAATTGGGTAAATGTTTTTCGATTAACTCATCAGTGGACACCCATTCCAGAATTTCATTTTCAGAAATTAAACCTAAATAAAATTTATTTCTAACCACTGGCAAATGACTTACCCTCAAATCATCCATGAGGGAAAGTGCCTTTTCGCCATTATCATCAGGATGCAGGGAAACAATAGAAGAAGAAATTAGTTCGCTTGCTTGCACAGGGCAAACATAAACATAAGACATTAGATATTAGACAATAGAGGATAGAAAAATTAATTTGGGAGTATACTTATTATAGTAGTCAGAAATCAGAAATCTGAAGAAAAGATTATATATTTTTGTAGCCAATGACAAAACTCAGTGTAAATATAAATAAGATAGCCACTATCCGAAATGCTAGAGGTGGAGAAACGCCTTCAGTGCTTGAAGCAGCCATTAATTGTCAAAAATTTGGAGCGGATGGAATCACTATTCACCCTAGGCAAGACGAAAGGCACATTACAAAAAAGGATGTTTATGATATTAAACCCATCATCACTACTGAATATAATATAGAGGGTTACCCATCAAAAGATTTTATCAAAATGGTGATTGCTGTAAAACCTGAGCAAATTACTTTGGTGCCTGACGGACCGAATGTAATAACTTCTTGTGCAGCTTGGGATACAGTAAAATTCCAGGATTATTTGAAGGAGATAATTTCTGAGTTTAAGGTGCATGGAATTCGAACTTCTATTTTTGTTGATCCTAAATTGGAAATGATTAAAGGAGCAAAATTATGCGGAACAGATAGGATAGAACTCTACACAGAAGATTTTGCAAAGGGATATTCTGAAAATAAGGAAAAGGCAATTTCTCCTTATGTGTTGTGTGCCAAAAAAGCAACTGAATTAGGATTAGGCATTAATGCTGGGCATGATTTGAGTTTAGAAAATTTGGCTTATTTCTCAAAAGAAATTCCAAATTTGGATGAAGTTTCTATTGGCCATGCATTGATAAGTGATGCGCTTTATTTGGGATTGGAAAACACCATACAAATGTACAAACGATTATTATAAGGTGCAGTTATTCTCAAAAATATATGGAGATAAAGGGCAAGACTTAATTGTTATTCATGGGCTTTTTGGCATGGGTGATAATTGGAATACTTTGAGTAAGAAATTTGCTAAATATTGCAAGGTGCATTTGATTGATTTAAGAAACCATGGGAGGTCGCCCCATTCAACTGAGTTTAATTATGAAGTAATGTGTAGCGATTTGCTAGAATATATGGAGGATAATAACATTCAAAAACCAATACTATTAGGGCACTCTATTGGAGGAAAAGTAGCTATGAAATTTGCTTTTACATATCCTGAAAAAATAGAAAAATTAATAGTTGCTGATATGGCGCCAAGAAGATACAATACTGATTTTGTTCAGAATCTTTTACAAACCTTATACAAATTACCTTTATCAAATTTTGAAAAAAGAAAGGAGATTGATAGTATACTTTCTTCCACTTATGAGGATAAAGGAATGCGCTTATTTTTATTGAA
>DUAL01000271.1 GCA_012960835.1 Flavobacteriales bacterium
TTTTGCATCTGGGCATAATCTCTGAACCAATCCAGCAATTTCTTTAATATTTTCTATTCGGTTATGCACAAAAAATATTTGTCCGTTTCTGCTCATTTCATAACTGATGGCATCTCTAATAATATCTTGATTAAATCCAATAATTATAGTTTCAATACTTTGTCTATTTAGCGGAGGAGTATTAATGACGGACATATCTCTTGCACCAAGCAAAGAAAATTGTAGCGTTCTTGGAATTGGGGTGGCACTTAAAGTAAGGGTATCAACCGTTGTTTTTAGGGTTTTGAGTTTGTCTTTGATATTAACACCAAATTTTTGTTCTTCATCTACTATCATCAATCCTAAATCTTTAAACTTAACGTCTTTCCCCAAAATTCTGTGCGTTCCTATCAAAATGTCAATTTCCCCACTTGCTAATTTTTTTAGGGTTTCGGTTTGTTCTTTTATAGTTTTAAATCTGTTGATGTAATCAATGTTGCATGGAAAGTCTTTCATTCTTTTGCTGAAAGTTTTATAATGTTGCAAGGCAAGAATAGTAGTGGGGACCAATATTGCTACTTGCTTACTATCAGCAACTGCTTTAAAAGCAGCCCTAATTGCTACTTCTGTTTTTCCAAAACCAACATCTCCACAGACCAATCTATCCATTGGGATTTCTTTTTCCATATCTTCTTTTAGTTCCTCTGTGGCTTTGCTTTGGTCGGGCGTATCTTCATACATAAAGGAGGCCTCCAATTCATATTGTAAATATGTATCGGGCGAAAAAGCAAATCCTTTTTGTGTTTTTCGTTTGGCATAAAGCCCTATCAAATCAAAAGCAATTTGTTTAACTCTTGCTTTGGTTTTTGTTTTTGTTTTTAACCATTGAGGGCTTCCCAACTGATGAATTTTTGGTTGATGCCCTTCTTTCCCTGAAAATTTAGCAATCTTATGCAGGGCATGAATGCTGAGATAAAGGATATCTCCATCTTTATAAATTAGTTTTATGACCTCTTGTTTTTTGCCGCTATTGTCAATTTTGTGTAGCCCAGCAAATTGCCCAACACCATGGTCAATATGAGATACAAAATCACCTATTTGAAGGTTGGTAAGTTGTTTGAGGGTGATGGCTTGTTTGTCGCTAAATTTGGTTTTTGAAATAAAACGGTGATGCCTTTCAAAAAGTTGCTGATCGGTATAAACGGCCATTTTATTATCGTCATCAATAAAGCCTTGATGTAATGAAAAGTGTATGCATTGATACTGAATTTTCTGTTCTGCATTTTCAAAAATTGCATCAAATCTTTTTTCTTGTTCCTCAGACGAACAAAGGATTAAATTCTTTATTCCTTTTGTATTATTCTCAATTAAGTTGGCTTTAAGTAAATCGAATTGCTTATTGAAAACAGGCAGAATTTGGGTATTGCATTCCAATTTATGCTTTGCATCAAAAAAGTTGGCATGCCCTTGTTCTACAATTGTATAATCGGCTAACTGCTCACAAAAATTGATTCCAGAAGTAAAAAGTTCTTCTGGTTTTTGATGTGTAGTTTCGCCCGTTTCCAAATCTTTATAATGTTGCTGTGCCTTAGCGAAATAATCATCTAAAACCCCGTTGCTGTATGCAATGTCTTTTGCCCAAATCACGGCATTTTTAGGTAAGTAATTTAGGAAACTCACATGTTTGCTTTCGGTTTTTTTAGCCTCCGTATTGGGCACAATATTGATTTTGTTTTTTGTGTCAATTGATAGTTGGGAGTTGATGTCAAAGGAGCGAATGCTTTCCACCTCAATATCAAAAAATTCAATTCTGTAAGGATGTTCACCTGCATAAGAAAATACATCTACAATCCCACCTCTAATGGAAAATTGCCCAGGATCAATTACAAAATCAACTTTTTCAAAATGATGACTAAATAACTGTTCTTCCAACTCCTCAATTTCATGCAAATCCCCAATTTTAATAGTGATGGTTTGCCGTTTTAATTCCCTTCTGCTCACCACTTTTTCTGAAAGTGCTTCCGAATAAGTAATAATAATAGGATTTCTTTTGTTGTTGAGTTTGTTGAGTACTTCTGCTCTTAATAAAA
>DUAL01000272.1 GCA_012960835.1 Flavobacteriales bacterium
CCGTGTTGAGGATGAAAATAGTACAGCTATTACTGACTTAGAGGTTTATCCTAATCCATCAAGAGACATTTTCAATGTAACATTTGTTTCTGATGAGGTTCAAAACCTTTCAATTAGTATTACAAATGTTGTGGGAGAAGCAGTTTATACTGCCGATCTTGATCAGTTTGTTGGTCAGTTTACAAAAGAAGTTAGCTTAGCTACTTATCCGAAAGGAGTATACTTCTTACAAATCACTACCGACAAAGGTGTGGTTACTAAGAAACTTACACTTCAATAAGAAGTTAGTAAACTATAAATCTAAAAAAGCCCCGCTAGTCGGGGCTTTTTTTATTTCTTTTTTGTAGGTTTGTTTTATGATAAGACTATTTCTAATATTATTTTTTTTACCGTTTTTTAATTTTGCTCAATTGCCCTGTATGTTAGTTGACACTCTTGAGATTGGCTCACATGCATATGATTATACATATCCTAGGACAAGAGGATTGTGGTTTCAAGCACAATCTGCATTTAGTATTGTAGGGGTTAAGGCAGCTGATGGTAATCATCAAGGGGTCAATGCAACACATCAATCTATTGAGGTTATTAAGTTTGACACTATGCCCCAGACAGGTTCGTCTACTTTTAATCCACATACAGTATTGTTTTCGGCTATTAATGTACCGCATGCGTGGACATTGTGTATTGCACAGGTTGATTCTGGGGGATATTATGGTATCATAGGCGCAAAAAATGATTCGGCTCCAGCAACAACAGGGGGGATGATGTATAATTCTTATATATCTGGAACTTTAAAACTATTGCTAAACGGGGATTCAACAGTAATACATAGAGCTGGAATCCAACTTTCTCTTGCATTTGGATCTCCACAAAATGGATATTATTTTGATGATGGATTGCATACACTTGGTAGAGTACATTTTATGATTAGCGCAGATAATACTCCTCAATTGCAAATTAATCAGATTGGACAAAACCTTGATGCTTCTGTGTTTGGTGGCTTGAGTCCTTATACTTTTTATTGGAGTACAGGGGAGACAACACAAACGATAACTCCACAAACTAATGGTAATTATTGGCTTTTAGTTACCGATTCAGATAGCTGTATTTCTGATACTGTTTTCTATAATTTTTTGTCAAGTAATATTTATGATATTCAGATCAATAGTTTTAATATTTATCCAAACCCATCAAGAGACATCTTCAATGTAAGTTTCGTTTCTGATGAGGTTCAAAACCTTTCAATTAGTATTATCAATGTTGTGGGAGAAGTAGTTTATACTGCCGATCTTGATCAGTTTGTTGGTCAATTCACAAAAGAAGTTAGCTTAGCTACTTATCCGAAAGGAGTATACTTCTTAGAAATCACTACCGATAAAGGTGTGATTAATAAGAAACTAATCCTTCAATAAGAAGTTTTAAACTATAAACCTAAAAAAGCCCCGCTGTCGGGGCTTTTTTTATTGCTCTTAATTTTAAATTTATTTTTTTAATACATTCTAAATTTTTCAAAGTGTATAATTTTATAAATAATGCTTAAAATCCTAACTTTTTATTACTGTTCTAAAACCACAAAAAATCGCCTCTTAAATATTATAATTCTTTAAATTCATAAAACTTCTTAACAATAGGTTTTTTGTTTGTATTAAGTAAATTAATTAAGATTACAAATTAGTCATCTTAGTTAAGATATTTTTAGCAATTCTATAGCTACATACATTTTTAAAAACTGAAATAATGCATTGAATCTTATGGGTATATATACTTGATATTCAATAGATTAGTATTTTCTTAAAAATAATATAAGATGCTGATTTTTTTAGTTTTTTGTTTGTAGTTAGATATAAGTTTTTACTTACTAAATGATAAGAATTATTGCTTTTTAATCCATATTACATACCTATCTGATAAAAATTATAGTTCTTCTAGTCACTTAGTGACTTCTTAACATTTTCTTGTTTAAAAGCGTTGTTTTTGTAATAATATGCTTATTTTCGCCCACCTAAAACTAAAATTTAACGTTATGAAAAACATTTACTTACTGGT
>DUAL01000273.1:0-279 GCA_012960835.1 Flavobacteriales bacterium
CCATAAATTGTAATTGGTTTTCCTTGCAGTGCTTGTACAATAAAATTAGATACCACCCTTCCATCATCTGGATGCATATTTGGACCATAAGTATTAAACAATCGGGCAATTTTGATATTTAAACCATGTTGACGCTTGTAATCAAAAAATAAAGTTTCAGCACATCTTTTTCCTTCGTCATAACATGATCTTAATCCAATTGGATTAACATGTCCCCAATAATTCTCAACTTGGGGGTGTACTTTAGGATCGCCATATACTTCACTTGTTGATGCTTGT
>DUAL01000273.1:397-1753 GCA_012960835.1 Flavobacteriales bacterium
ACTTCGACATAAAGAGGGAAAGTTACATCATGCCTCAAAATTTCAAAATTTTTCTTTCCCATCAATGATGCTATATTTTCCTTATTTCCTGTATAGTAATTATCAACACATAAGACATCGTGCCCTTCGCTAACCAGCCTCTTAGAAAGATGTGATCCAACAAACCCAGCACCTCCAGTAATTAAAATTCTTCTCATAAATTGTTCCCTGTGATGAAAATTGTTGTTTTATTAAATTTTGTCAATACTAAGAATATATTGCTCATAAATATTTTTTGGTAATGGCAGGATGTTAGACCTTCCGCTTAAGAACATAAAAGCCATTATTAAAAGAAAAATAAGAATTTGAATGATAATTATAACTAAAAATCCACTAATTGCAGTCGCCCAGCCGGGAAAAATATATAAATCGAACAAAAAACGCAAACTAAGTACAATCGATAAAGATAGTATTGTTAATAGAAGAATGGCAGAAAAAGTCATTATAGACCTAATAATAACAAACTCATAAAAAACTGATATTGCACTAAATCCATGCAATATTAATGATGAAAAACTCATCTTAGATTCCCCAAAATATCTAACCCCTCTCTGTGTTTTTAGATAAGAAATTGGCAACTTAGACTTGATTAAAGCAGGAAAATTATTCCAAGACTCCGACATTCTGCTTATTCTCTCTACTGCTTTAACGGGAAGCAACGAAAAATTTCCAAAGCTTATTTTATGACCTGTAAGGAACTTAAATATCAATTTATATAGAGAATAAAATAATTTAAAGAAAACACCTTCTGATCTTTCACTTCTATGCGCTACGACAATACTTCCTGATGACTTAAAAGAGTCAATCAGACGCGGTATATCAGACACTTTATCCTCACCATCACAATCCATCACAATGACAAAATCATATAAACTGCAATCTACCAAGGACAAACCAACTGCAATAGCTCTTTGATGACCTATATTTACCGATAAATTTACAACGTTAACTGATGTAAAAAACTCACAATCACATTCAATTTCACATTTATCCACAGAGCCATCATTTATTGCCAAAACAGAAATATTTGACTTAGTATTATCATATTGTTTATTTATTCTGGAAAGCAGCGTTGAAAATGACTTCCAGTCATTATAAACAGGGGTAATAATTAATAAATTTCCATCAATACTCTTGCTCATGAAATTCTCCTAGGTGGAACTTTTAATTTATTCGCGTAATTATAAACATACTTAATTATGTATTTCTTTCTTAATTCTTTTATAAACATAAGGAAATATATTTTCTGCAATTTTCTCATCGCGACCGGGACGCCGAACAATGGTTGTATCTGCCCGAGATGGAGCGCGTGCGGCG
>DUAL01000273.1:1763-2044 GCA_012960835.1 Flavobacteriales bacterium
TTAAAAAAAACTTGTATTGCCTTAGTATGAGCTTTATGTCTTGGTTAGGTTTATTACTAATTTTTTGTCACTTTCAGATAGTAATTTGAATTGCTTGTATCCTTGAATAAAAGCAGTATACATATTCTCCCTCTTCACCTTCCATAATTTAAAAACACTTTGATCGTGCTTTGTGCCATTACTCAAAGTATATATTGAAGGCTGTAGAAAAAATATCGAATCAAAACCTCCTTTTAATCCAAGAGCTCCAATTATGTCCATATTTTTTTTATAAATATTGG
>DUAL01000274.1:0-4888 GCA_012960835.1 Flavobacteriales bacterium
TTGTCCACAAATAGAGCATTTCTTGCGATTTTTTCATCTATTTTGAGATTTTTTTATTATTAATCAACAGCTCTAATTTCTAATTGGGGGGAATGCTTCAGTTTTGGAATATCATCAGTATATTTTAATTCCTGAATTGCTTTTTTAAACTCAGAAAAATCCGTTTTGTCTTCTGTTTTTAAAAGAGGTGTAAAATGGTAAAAAATAATTAGAATAATAAGCGTAAAAGAAAGGAGCAAAATTCCGTTTCGCTCCTTTTTATTAAATGTAAAATAGTTCTTGAGTTTTCGCTTCAACTTTATTTACCAATCGCTTTTAAATATCTTGCAAGTTCTTTTTTAACTTCTGGAAACAAGAAAAATAAACCAATCATATTCGGAAATATCATTGCAAATATCATAGCATCTGAGAAGTCCCAAATAGATTTCATACTGGCTGCAGCTCCGATTACAATAAAAATTAAGAATAATATTTTATAAATCATATCCGCTAATTTCCCTCTACCAAAAATAAATTTCCAAGATTGTAGGCCATAATACGACCAAGAAATCATGGTTGAAACTGCAAATAATACAACCGCTATTGTCAAGAATATCCCTGAAAAAGGAATGAACTGAGCAAATGCTTTTGAGGTAATCCCTGCCCCTTCATAAGCCTCACCATCAATAAATACTGAACCAGAACCATCACCTCCATACTCAAAGAACCCTCCAAAATTAAAAATGATTATTACAAGTGCTGTCATTGTACAAATTACCACTGTATCGATAAAAGGTTCTAATAAAGATACTAATCCTTCAGAAGCTGAATATTTTGTTTTCACAGCTGAGTGAGCAATTGAAGCAGAACCTGCACCCGCTTCATTTGAGAAAGCGGCTCGTTTAAATCCTACCAACAAAACACCAATTACACTACCAACCCCAATAGCAGTTGGATTAAAAGCTTCCCTCATAATCAAACTAAAAGCATCATCAATTAATGAGAAATTACTGAGTATAATATAAAGGCATGCCATTAAATACATTATAGCCATAAAGGGAACAATCTTTTCAGTAACGGAAGCAATTCTTTTAATTCCTCCAATAATAATGATTCCAACAAACAAAGCCAAAACACATCCTATTAAAGCTCCAGCAGCATTACTTTCTAATCCTAATAAATCTTTTAATACAATTGTTGCTTGATTGGATTGAGCCGCATTTCCTCCTCCAAAAGAACCACCGATACAAAATAAGGCAAACAAAAATGCCCCAATTTTTGCTAGATTTTTAAAACCTCTTTTCGCTAATCCTTTACTTATATAGTACATGGGTCCTCCGTATACTGTTCCATTCTCACCAATATCTCTGTATTGAACACCTAAAGTACATTCAACAAATTTGGTTGACATCCCAAGAAATCCACATATAATCATCCAAAATGTAGCGCCAGGACCTCCTAAAGCTATTGCTAATGCTACTCCAGCAATATTTCCATTTCCAACAGTGCCTGAAACTGCAGTAGCAAGTGCCTGAAAATGAGAAACCTCTCCTTCCTTACTTTCATCTTTTATTGTATCTTTTATATCTCCATCTATTTCTAACTCTTTATTTGCAGAGGTATGAGAATCGATATGATCATACTTTCCTCTTACCACATTTATTGCAGTTTTAAAATATCTGATGTTTGGAAATCTGAAATAGATTGTGAAAAATACTGCACTAAAAACCAGTAAAATTAGTACAAATGGTATTCCAAAAACTTCAAAGAATATTAAATGACTAAAAAAATCAGAAATGGGTTGAAAGGCTTTATCAATTTTTTTGTCTATTCCTTCCGCCTTTATTATTGTTGGAAGTAAAATGCTTAGTGTAAAAATTATTTTTTTCATTTATTTGGTTTTAGTTATTTGTCTATTATCTAATTTTCTAATTGTTTATCTATTATTGTTAAACACTCTTCAAAGCTATGTGGATTATAACCCAAAATTTTTCTGGCTTTATCTAAAATAAAACCTGTTTTAGGCGGTCTCCCAGCAGTTTGATTTAAAGTTGCTGTGCTAATTTTATTCAAATTTTCAGTAGTATTTCCATAGTGTTTAGCAATTCTCTCTACTATTTCATAAATACTCATAATGTCTTTTCCTGAAGTATTAAAAATACCATAGGCTTTTTTCCTGGCTGCTAATATACAAGCATCTGCCAAATCTTCTGCCAAAGTTGGCGCACGGAATTGGTCATCTATTATATTAAGGGGTTCGCATTTTGCCAAAGCGCCCTTTGCCCAAAGCACAATATTGCTTTTGCTTAAATTCTCCCCTACACCAAATACAATTATAGTGCGTAAAATTGTCCAATTGCAATTGCTTTGCTTTAGAATATTTTCTGATTTTAATTTAGAGAGACCGTAATAGGAAAGTGGGTTGGGCTCATCTTCCTCAGTGTAAGGGCCATCTTGCCCATCAAAAATAAAATCGGTTGAAATATGAATAAGATGTGAATCAATCTTTTCACAAGCATCCGCTAAATACTGAACTACATCAACATTTAAAGTATCACATGCTTCCTTTTTTTCTTCACACAAATCTACATTGGTCATGGCAGCCGTATTGATAATTACTTGTGGTTTTTCGCTTGCAATAAGTTGCGCAACTGCATCTTTGTTAGTGATGTCTAAATCAAAATAAGTGTAGCCATTTTTTTCAGAAACTCTATTTTCTCCTTTGGAAGTAGCAATCAGTATAATCGCATCATCAACTCTTAATTTATGTAAGAGTTTTTGTCCGAGTAATCCGTTACTTCCAGTTATTAAAACTTTCATTTAATATTCGCTCGGTTTTACTAAATATAAAATAAAATAAACCAAAATAGGAGAACCCAAATAAGTACAATAGCAGCTACAAATAGGATTCTAACGCCACCAACATCCAAACCGAATTTATCTGCAAGCCAAGCGCAAACGCCTAAAAATTTTCTTTTACTCAATTTCTTTTGATTTAATTAATTCATCAATCTTACTAATTATAGTCTGTTCAAGTTCTATAATCGAACTCTCAACTTGTAAAATCTGATGTTCTAATTCAATAATCTTGTCTTGCTTCTTTTTCGATTTCTGAATATCAATAATCAACCAAGCAAAAGCTGCAACTTCTATAATTAAAAGTAATATTGTAAGTGTAATCTGTAGCTTATCCATAAATATTATAAATCAAAAACACTTTTTCGTTTTCTATACTTAAAATGATTTCTTATCTTTAATAAGAATATCATACACAAATATATCAAAATAGTGAGAGCATTAGTGAAAGTGGCATAAATAAAAAATAAGCGAATAAATGATGCTTTTATACCGAGTTTATCGGCCCACCAAGCACTTACACCAAAAAACTGTTTTTCAAAGAAATTTCTAACAATCTGGAACATAATTTACTGTATTTTTCTAAGTCTGCAATTTAGACAATCTTTTTACTGCACTAAAATTCTTAAATACAAAGATTTCCATTACTTTTGAACGGTAAAATTATGTTTTTCATACTTTCAAAAATATTCGCTTTTTTAATCCGACCAATTATTTGGGTTTTCTTACTGCTTATTTGCGCACTTTTTTTCAAAAAGAAAAGAAAAAAATTACTCCTTTATTCCGTACTTACATTTTGGATTTTCAGCAATGCTTTTATTTGTGATGAGGTAGCCCGACTTTGGGAAGTAGAAGCAAAAGGTATAGAAAATATCACAGAAAAATATGATGTTGGGATAGTGCTTGGAGGCATGTCAGAATACGATTTTAATTATAAAATGCTCAACTTTAATGAGCATGCCGATCGCTTAATTTTCACCGAACAACTCTACTATAAAGGGATTATAAAAAAAGTGCTGATAAGTGGTGGAAGTGGAATACTTTTGTATGATAAGTATAGGGAAGCAAACGCTATGAAAAAGCATCTTATCAATAATGGTATTGCTGAAACAGATATTATTATTGAAAACAACTCACGCAATACTAAAGAGAATGCTTTTTTCTCGGCTGAGATTTTAAATCGTGATTTTAAGAATGATGATTTTTTACTTATTACTTCTGCCAATCATATGAGGAGATCTTTACTTTGCTTTGAAAAAGCAGGAATAAAAGTTGCTGTTTTTCCTACTGACAATACGAATTCTGATAGAAGTTTTCATTTGGATTATTTGCTTTTACCTGATTCGGAAACTTTTGAAAGGTGGGAATCTATTATTCACGAATGGGTTGGTTATATCGTTTACAAAATTACTTTTTAGATTGCTTTTTTGGATAATAGCACTGTCATTTCTTGCTGTAATTTTTGTGCTTCCTCTCTTGCCTTTTCAGCAAAATCTATTCCTTTTCCTGCATAAATAATTCCTCTTGATGAATTCACCAACAAGCCACAATCGGCATTCATACCATATTTTGCTACTTCCCTCAAATTACCACCTTGTACGCCAACTCCAGGAACTAACAAAAAATGATTTGGTATAATTTTTCTAATATCAGAAAGTTGTTCTGCTCTTGTAGCACCAACAACATACATCATATTTTCATCTGTTCCCCATTTACTTGAGGTTTCTAAAACTTGTTCGTACAATTGCTTTCCTTTTTTATCTTCAATCTTTTGAAAATCCAATCCGCCTTTATTAGATGTAAGGGCTAATAGAATTGCCCATTTACTTTCAAATTTCAAAAAAGGAGTAACGGAATCCGAGCCCATATAAGGAGCAACAGTTACGGCATCAAAATTCATATTCTCAAAAAAAGCACGAGCATACATATCAGAGGTGTTTCCTATATCTCCTCTTTTTGCATCAGCAATAGTGAAAATATCATTTGGAATATAGTCCAATGTTTTTTGAAGAGAACTCCAGCCACTAACTCCTCTGCTTTCATAAAAGGCAAT
>DUAL01000274.1:4989-6006 GCA_012960835.1 Flavobacteriales bacterium
GTGAGTTGGGATTTTTTTGATATCTGTATCTAATCCAACACAAAGGAAGGATCGCTTTTGTTTAATTTGGGTTATGAGTTGTTGCTTATCCATCTACTGTTGAGCCTTCTTTTAATTTCTCGGTATTTTCAGCCAATTGCAACTCATCAATAAACTCCTGAATATCACCTCCCATAGTGGCTTGCAAATTGTATTTTGTTAAACCAATTCTATGCTCTGTAACCCTTCCTTGCGGATAATTATATGTCCTGATTTTTGCTGATCTATCCCCAGAAGAAACCATGGTCTTCCTGTTTTTTGCATCTTCTTCCAACTTCTTTTGTAATTCCATTTCATAGATTCTGGAACGTAATACTTTCAATGCCTTGTCATAATTCTTGTGTTGCGATTTTTGATCCTGACATTGCGCTACAACCCCCGTTGGAATATGAGTTAAACGTACTGCCGAATAAGTGGTATTTACTGATTGTCCACCAGGACCTGAGGAACAATAAGTGTCTTTTCTAATATCAACAGGATTTAGCTCAATATCAAATTCCTCTGCTTCAGGAAGTACTATTACAGAAGCGGCTGAAGTATGCACACGCCCTTGGGTTTCTGTTTGCGGAACCCTTTGCACCCTATGCACTCCAGATTCAAATTTAAGTTGTCCGTAAACACCTTCTCCACTGACATTAAAAATAATTTCTTTATAGCCTCCTGCTGTTCCATCAGCAATATCCACCAATTCAATTTTCCAACCTTTTGTTGAAGCAAATGCAGAATACATTTTATAAAGATCTCCTGCAAAAATACTGGCTTCATCTCCTCCTGTTCCTGCTCTAATTTCCATTACAGCATTCTTAGCATCAGTAGGGTCTTTTGGGATAAGCATTACCTTAATCTCTTCATCCATTGCCTCTTTTTTTGGTAAATTCTCATCTAATTCCATTTTTGCCATTTCTTTCATTTCCGTATCATCCGAATTAGAAAGTAACTCTTGTGCCTCCGTAATATTCCCTACTAAATCTTTATATT
>DUAL01000274.1:6126-11970 GCA_012960835.1 Flavobacteriales bacterium
GAGTTTTTCAACCTCTAAATACCTATCGTTTATTGCTGCTAATTTATCTAACATCTTAATATCTAAATTCTCTGAATTCGGATTTAATAGTTAATTTTTTACCCTCATTATTTTCTACTCTACCAATAATTTTTGCACCTACATTAAAACTTTCTGAAATTGATATTATATCGGCTGCTATTTCTTCCGAAACATACAACTCCATTCTGTGTCCCATATTAAATACCTTGTACATTTCTTTCCAATCCGTACCTGATTCTTCTTGAATTAATTTAAAAAGTGGAGGCAATTCAAACATATTATCTTTAATGATATGTACATTATTTACAAAGTGTAATACTTTGGTTTGTGCTCCTCCTGAACAATGCACCATTCCATTAATTTGTGAACGGTATTTATCTAAAATCTTTTTGATAATTGGTGCATAAGTTCTGGTTGGAGAAAGGACTAACTTCCCATAAGTTAAACCTGTTTCTTTATGAATATCTGTCAATCTCTTACTGCCGGAATACACTAAATCAGCAGGAATTTCTGCATTATAACTTTCAGGATATTCCTTGGCTAAATAGTTCGCAAACACATCATGACGAGCAGAGGTCAATCCATTACTCCCCATTCCACCATTGTACTCCCTTTCGTAAGATGCTTGTCCAAAAGAGGCTAAGCCCACAATCACATCTCCCCCTTTTATATTTGCCGTATCAATTACATCCGCTCTTTTCATCCTTGCAAAAGTAGTGAAACCAACATCTAGTGTACGCACTACATCTCCTACATCAGCCGTTTCACCTCCTGCTAAAGTCATCTGGACACCATGCGATTTTAGTTCTTCAATATAATTAGCCGTTCCTTGAATCAAGTGCTTTACCACCTCTGCTGGAATTAAACTTTTGTTACGCCCAATAGTAGAAGAAACAATAATATCTTTTGTTGCACCCACACAAATCAAATCATCCACATTCATAATGAGTGCATCTTGAATAATTCCTTTCCACACAGAGTTATCTCCTGTTTCTCTCCAATACAAATAGGCTAAGGAAGTTTTTGTGCCTGCTGTATCGGCATGCATGATGTTGCAATAGGCCTCATCACCAGCCACTAAATCAGGTAAAATCTTACAAAATGCCTTTGGATAAAGTCCTTTATCAAGACCTTTTATCGCCTTATGCACATCTTCTTTATCTGCCGAAACCCCTCTTTTATTATATGTCTCACTCATTATTTTAGGAAATAAAAAAGCATCCCTATTTTAAGGATGCTTTATTATATTTTATATCTAGCTTACTTTTGGTCTGATAAATCCTCTGCTGGTTTTTTGACATCCTCTTTCTTTTTATCTTCTAATTCTATTGTTGGACCTTCCACCTCTATTTCTTTTACTTCTTCTTTTGGTTTTGGCACATATTCCTGACTTATTACCTTAAATGTAGTTCGTCTGTTATACTGATGCGCCTCTTCTCTATGCTTTCTTCTTCTTAATCCATCAATATACGCTTTTGTAAGCACATCTCCTTTCTTTAATTTTCCATCTTTATATTCCATTACTAATGGTTCTGATTCTCCCATTCCTCTTGCCGATAATCTTTCTGCATCAATTCCATTTTCAATGAGATAGTTTATACAAGCATCTGCTCTTTTTTGTGAAAGAATTTGGTTTTGGGCATCTGTTCCTCTATAATCGGTATGCGAACGTAACTCAATTGCAATATTTGGGTTTTCATTTAATGTTTTTATCAAACCATCCAAATCTTCAATAGATTTTTCTCTCAAATCCCATTTAGCATAATCGTACTCAATTTTTGGTAAAATAATTTCTTTTACTACTGGGTCTAATTCAAAATCAACCACAAAATCTTTATTATGCTCCACCCCAACTGTTGTCAAAGTTTTTTTCTTTTTTAAATACCCTTCCATTGAAGCAACCAACTCATAAGAGGTGATTGGTTTTATTTTATAATTATACGAACCTGCATTATCTGTTTTTGCATCATCAGAATTACCATCAGAGCCTATAATTTGTACATTCGCATCAGTTAAGATTGCTCCTGTTCTAGAATCAGTAACCACTCCTTGCAGTGTAAAAATAAGTGGTGGTAATTCAAACTGGTAAATATCATCACCTCCTTTACCTCCCTTTCGGTTTGAGGTAAAATATCCTCTTTCATCTTTTCTTTCAATAATCATACCAAAATCGTCTCCTGGCGAGTTAACTGGTGATTTTAAATTAATTACAGATGTAAAACTAAGATTACTATCAGGTACTGATTTGTAAATATCCAATCCTCCCATTCCTATATGTCCATCTGAAGCAAAATAAAGTGTGCCATCAGCATGAATAAATGGGAACATTTCGTCACCAGAGGTGTTAATAGCCGGTCCTAAATTCATTGGCTCACTCCACTGATTTCTTTTTATTTTTTGTACCACCCAAATGTCTTTCCCTCCATAGCCACCTTTTTGGTCAGAAGAAAAGAAAATGGTACTTTCATCATCCGTAACTGCCGGATGCCCTACAGTTGTTCCGCTATCTACTTTTATTTGTAATAATTGTGCTTCCCCCCATAATTTTCCTTTTCGTTGAGACACATATATATCACAGCCCAATTGTTTTTTCTTTTCTACTTTACATTTGGTAAAATACATGGTGCTTCCCCTCTGGTTAAGGTAAAGCGCTCCTTCATTTGCATCTGTATTAATGGTTTCCATTTCAGCAGTAGGTGATCTCCATTTTGCTTTTTTGTCAATTCTTGTCTTGTAAATGTCGGTAAAACTCTCCCCTGTTCTCCCATCAATATCTGTTCCAGCTGAGCCTTTTCGTGAGGAAGTAAAATAGATTTCGGTATATTCTTTATTTCCGAAAGCTGGTGAAAAATCATTATATTTTGAATTTATAATTGGCATTAAAGCTATTTTGTAGCGTGTAGGATTAGCCTCCCAATCTACTGCCAACTGACAAGATTTTACTCCTTTTTCCCCTCTAATATCAGTCGGATTAAGCTTTACATATTTTTTGTATTGCACCAATGCCTCTGTATATTTGGCGTTTTTCTTTAACATATCAGCATATCTTAAATACACCACTACATCCGGATATTTGGTTTTTAAGGCTCTTTTATAATAGCTTTCTGCCCGTTTAGTGTTACCCGAAAGACGATAGCATTCTGCTTGCTTGAAAGTAATCTCTGCCTTTAAAGCCCTGTTCTTAGTTTTAGAATACGCCTTCTTATAAAGGTCGGCTGCTTTGTTATATTCTTCCACAGCAAATGCTTTATCTGCTTTTTTGGTTTTCGAATTAGTTACGCTTTGTGCACCAACTTGCAGCATACAAATCACGCATAAACTCATCAATAATATTCTTACAAAATAATTCATTTTTTCATTTTTTAAACTTTGCTAAAATAAAGAATAATTTGCAAATACAATAAAATGTGATATTTTAATAAAATATTTATTTGTTAATAAAATATTAATAAGTCGACCAAAAACGAAAAGTTAAACAAATACTTCAATAAAATTAATATTGTTTTTTTGTATTTTGGATGGCATGTCATCAACCTCTTAAAATATTAACCAAAAACTAAAGCAGAAACTATGGCAAAATCAAAACTCGAATATATATGGCTTGACGGATACGTTCCTACCCAAAATATGAGAAGTAAAACAAAGGTTGTAGAAGGGTTTAGTGGAAAATTAGAAGATTGTCCTATTTGGGCATTTGATGGTAGTTCGACAAGGCAAGCAGAAGGAAATTCTTCTGATTGTTTGTTAAAACCAATTGCTATTTTTCCAGATCCAGAAAGAGTAAATGGTTTTTTGGTTATGACAGAAGTTTTGAATGCTGATGGTACGCCACATGAATCAAACGCAAGAGCCAAAATTGATGATGATGATAATGATTTTTGGTTCGGATTTGAGCAAGAATATTTTATTATGGATGTAAAAACACAATTACCATTAGGCTTTCCTTTAGGAGGATATCCAGGACCACAGGGCTTGTACTATTGCTCGGTAGGAGGGAGAAATACACATGGCAGAGAGTTGGTAGAAGAACATGCAGATATCTGCATAGATGCCGGGATTAATTTTGAAGGAATCAACCAAGAGGTTGCTTGCGGACAGTGGGAGTTTCAACTGTTTGCAAAAGGAGCTAAAAGAGCTGGTGATGAGCTTTGGATTGCCCGATATTTACTGGATAGATTAACGGAAGATTACGACTATTATATCGAGTACCATCCCAAGCCAATTGAAGGCGATTGGAATGGATCGGGCATGCATGCCAATTTTTCTAATTCTACATTAAGAGAGTGTGGTTCTCAGGAAACTTTTGAGAAAATTTGTGAAGCATTTCGCCCTGTTACAAAAGAGCATATTGAAGTTTATGGAGAAGATAACGACCAAAGATTAACAGGACTTCACGAAACAGCATCAATCAATGACTTTTCTTATGGAGTATCTAATAGGGGCGCCTCCATCAGGATTCCAATTATTACCGTAGAACAAGGATGGAAAGGATGGCTGGAAGACAGAAGACCAGCATCAAATGGAGATCCTTACAAAATAGCTGCAAGAATTGTAAAAACAGTTAAGTCAGCAAAAATTTAATCGGTTTTTAATGATAATTTAAAAGCAGCCCTGAAATGGCTGCTTTTTTTATTTAAGCCCCTTTAAAAGGAGATAGTATAAACAAGGTATGCAATGTAGAATATTAGAAAGATAAGCCCCTCTAATTTTGAAACTTGGTTTTTAGAAAAACGATAAATAAACAGTCCGAGTAGTAGCGTTATTCCCATCATAAATATATAGTCTGTTTTTAATAATTGTACATCTACCAAAGGAATATCTTTTACTATTGCAGTTAGGCCTAGCACAGCCAGAATATTAAATATATTAGAACCTATCAAATTGCCGACCGCCAAACTTTCTTCCTTTTTTAGTGCGGCAATTACGGTAGTGGCAAGTTCGGGGATACTTGTGCCAATGGCAATCACAGTTACCGCAATTACCCTATCGGATACACTAAATACTTTTGCCAAAGCGATTGCCCCATCCACAAAGTAGTCCGCACCAAATTTTAATAAAATAACACCAACAATTAAAAAAGAAATACTTTTATAAATAGGGCTTTGGCTTTCTTCTGCTAATGTCTGATCCTCATCTATTGTAGCTTTTAAATTTTCTTTGCGAGATTGCCTGATAATTAATCCCGTAAAAAACAGTAGTGAAGCCACAAAAACGATTCCTACCCAAAAAGAAATTTCGTTAAAAAAATACAATATGACTCCAAAAACAAGGGAAGAGAAAAACATAAAAGGAAAAGAAATTTTCTTTGTTTGTTCAGTAATGTTAAGACGGAACATCACTGCTGCAAGGCCTAAAACCAAAGCAATATTGGCAATGTTGGAACCAATTACATTACCGAAAGTAATATCGGTATGCCCCTTAATGGCAGCACCCAAACTTACCAAAAGCTCGGGAGCAGAAGTGGCAAAGGATACTATTGTCATCCCCACAACAAGGGTTGAGATTTTTAGCTTTAAGGCCAAAGAAACAGCACCCTTGACTAAGGCCTCTCCTCCTAAATAAAGTAATATTAATCCGAAAATAAAAAAGATGGTTGCTGTCATTATTTATCTAAATCAAGGTCGTCTTTTAGTTTGTTAGAGCTATCGCGAATATCTTTTTTAATCTCATTGGAAGCGTCTTTTAATTCTCGCATGGCCTTTCCTAATCCTTTGGCTAATTCAGGAATTTTATTGGCACCAAAAAACAGCACCACAAAAAGCAGAATAATTAAAATCTCCGGACCTCCTATAAATAACAACATGGCACAAAAATAAAAAAACC
>DUAL01000275.1 GCA_012960835.1 Flavobacteriales bacterium
GATTTTGCTTTTTCAATAATACTGATTAGTTCGTTTTTATTTTGTTTGTCAGGATCTACTAAAATTGAGAAAAGTTTCTTTCCTTTCTTTTTGTTTTCTAATATGTAATTGTAAATATTCATAATTGTATTTCTACCTGCAAACATACGCTAAATACTGATTATCTATTTTCCTATATTTCACAATTATTTTTTCTCCCTTAAAATTACAACTTATTTCCCCTTTTCCCATTATTTCAAACTCTTTTATTTTAATATCATTTTTAAAATCAACATTTCCTTTTTGATTCCATTTAAAGATGACCTCTTTTACACACCAAATTAAAGTTGCTTTTTCTTTTGTTAAATTTTGATGAGTATTATCTGAAATAAATTTTGAAGATAATCGTGAAGGTTTTTCGCTAATTTTTTCAATGTCCAAACCCACTTTTTGCTTGCTAATAATGATTGCAACTAAATTCTTAGAATGTGAAATAGAAATGTGTTCCCCATTTTCTAATTTTGGCGCACTATACTCATTATAGGTGATTTTGGTATTTGGTGCAATATCCTTTAATAATAATCGGCTTGCTAAATATTCCTTTTTTCTTTTTTCATTATTAAAATCAGGGATTTTTCTATTAGCAGATAATTGCATCAACACATCTAAGGTTTCATTAATTTCCCAAAGGGAGATAATGCAATTGTTTTCTTCTATTATTTTGAGAATTCCCATAGCTAAACTCTTAATGTGCGAAAATAGAAGAATTTAAGCAATTATACTTATCTTTGCACTCCTTATAAAAAACCAAATAATGGAAGTAAAAACGGAAACCATGAATTATAAAGTAAAAGACATATCCTTAGCAGAATGGGGTAGAAAAGAAATTACATTGGCTGAGGCAGAAATGCCAGGATTAATGTCAATTAGAGAAGAATATGGTGATAGTAAGCCTCTTGCTGGGGCTAGAATTGCGGGCTGTTTACACATGACCATTCAAACGGCAGTACTTATTGAAACATTAGTTCATTTAGGGGCTGAGGTTACATGGTCATCCTGTAATATATTCTCTACACAAGACCAAGCTGCAGCTGCAATTGCGGCAACAGGAGTTCCTGTTTTTGCTTGGAAAGAACTTTCAGAAGAAGAATTTGATTGGTGTATTTTACAAACCCTCACTGCATTTGAAGGCGGTAAATCCTTAAATATGATTTTGGATGATGGGGGTGATTTAACAAATATGGTATTGGATAGATTCCCAGAAATGGTGGAAGAGATTAAAGGACTTTCGGAAGAAACAACTACTGGAGTGCATAGATTATACGAAAGAATGGAGAAAGGAACACTTACTCTTCCTGCAATTAATATTAACGATTCGGTTACTAAGTCAAAATTTGATAATAAATACGGTTGTAAAGAATCGTTAGTGGATGCTATTCGTAGAGCAACAGATGTAATGATGGCAGGAAAAGTTGCAGTTGTTGCCGGTTATGGTGATGTTGGAAAAGGTTCTGCTGCTTCATTAAGAGGTGCGGGAGCTAGAGTGATTGTTACAGAAATTGATCCTATTTGTGCTTTACAAGCTGCAATGGATGGTTTTGCAGTAAAAAGAATGGATGATGCATGTAAAAATGCAGATATCATTGTAACTACAACAGGAAATAAAGATATTATTCAGTCTCGTCATTTTGAGAGTATGAAAGACAAAACGATTGTTTGTAATATCGGTCATTTCGATAATGAAATTGATGTAGCTTGGTTAAATGACAATTGGGGGCATACTAAGGATACGATAAAGCCTCAAGTTGATATGTACACGATTGATGGTAAAGATATTATTTTATTGGCTGAAGGTAGATTGGTGAATTTAGGTTGTGCTACAGGGCATCCTTCATTTGTGATGTCTAATTCATTTACGAACCAAGTATTGGCTCAATTAGAATTATGGAACAATACGGATGCGTATAAAAATGAAGTGTATATGTTGCCTAAGCATTTGGATGAAAAAGTAGCAAGATTACATTTAGATAAAATTGATGTTGTGTTAGAA
>DUAL01000276.1 GCA_012960835.1 Flavobacteriales bacterium
AAATACCATTAATTATACTACTGAACTACCTTTGGCTCAGGGAATAAAGTTTAATTTATAGTTATGAGTAGGCGGTTCTAATCCTCTCATCCCTACTTTTTAAGAAAATTACTTTTCTTTTTTATCTACAATAATTCTTTCGTCTCTATTTGCTAATTCCCAAGCCGTTAAAAATACCAAACGTGTAATTGTTTCTACTTTTTCAAAATCAATTTTTTCTACTGTATCTGTTACTTTGTGGTAGTCCTCATGTACCCCATTAAAGTAGAAGATTACAGGAATATTATTCTTTGCAAAATTATAGTGGTCTGAGCGGTAGTAATATCTGTTAGGATCGTCCTCTTCATTAAACTTATAGTCCAAATTTAAACCAATATGTTTGCTGTTTACTGTTTCGCTTATGTCATGTAGTTCTTGGCTTAGTCTGTCCGCTCCTATCAAATACACATAATTAGCAGTGTCGTGCCAATCATCCAAGCGACCAATCATATCAATATTTAGGTTTGCAACTGTATTTTCTAAAGGATAAATAGGGTTTTTAGTATAATACTTACTTCCTAACAATCCTTTCTCTTCTCCTGAAACTGGCATAATAAGTACTGATCTTCTTGGTCCGTTTCCTGCTTTTTTTGCTAGCATAAATGCTTCTGCAATTTCCAGGGTTGCCACCGTTCCAGAGCCATCATCATCTGCTCCATTAAAAATCAAACTATCATGTTTTCCTAAATGATCATAGTGTGCTGTAATAATAATAAGCTCATCTTTTAAATCTGTTCCTTCTATATATCCAAGCACATTTTCTCCTTTTATCCTCTTTCTTTTACCAAACAATTTTTTTACAAAATTAACATCACAATCTTCACATTTGCAAATATGCTTCCCTGATTTTACTTTAAATTTTTGATAATAGGTGTCTTTTTTATATGGGGGTATCCCTATATTTTTAAAATGGTTTGCGATATAATCAGCTGCCATTTTTTGCCCCTTTTTACCTGTTTCTCTACCCTCTAAGGAATCGGAAGCAAGTATCGTTAAATGTCTTTCTAAATCTTGAATATTTATAGTTTCAGCAAATTTAATATTGTCTTGTGCTAATACTGTAGTTGTTAATCCTATAAAAAGTATAAGTAGTGTTTTCATTATTTTTCTTCTTTAATTGCTCCCGTTATTAACAAACATTCTATTGTGGTCCTTTTATTTTTTATACTATGATTAACTGCTTTTGGTAGCGTAAAAAATCTCCTTTTTCGGAAGTATGTTCTTTTTCTCCAATTGTAATTATAGGGTTTCCTTACAATACATAAATAAATTCTGTTTTATTAGGGCGTTGATGAATAGGATCGTTTGCTAAAGGTGTTGCTTTTACTAATTTGATTCCTACATTTTCTTTATCCAATAACGTTTTTCCGCAAAACCTTGCTGCTTTTCCAAATTCCCAATTTAATTTTTCTGGAGTAGTTTTCATTATCTATTGTCTAAATACTAATCTTATTAACTCTTCTTTCGTGCCTTCCTCCTTCAAACTCTGTACTTAAAAAAGTATCAACAATTATAATAACTTCCTCCCATTTTAAATAACGAGCAGGCATGGTTAGTATATTTGCATTGTTATGTAAACGAGCTTGTTCTGCAATATGAGAATTCCAACAAAGTGCTGCACGAATTCCTTGATGTTTGTTAGCTGACATATTAATACCGTTACCTGTTCCGCAAAACTGAATACCTAGTTCATTCTCATTTTTTTCAATGGATTCCGCTAATTTATGAGCAAAATCAGGGTAGTCTACACTGTCTAATGAATAACAACCATAATCAGTAATTGACTTACCCTTACTAGATAAATAGTCTTTTAACCTCTCTTTATAATTAACCCCCGCATGGTCGCATGCTAATCCTATTTTCATAATTTATTGTTTTAACCGTCTGTTAGTATTCTTTTTTCTTTATCTGATAACCTACTTTTATTTATTAATAACACTCCTCAACTTTTGTTTATAAATATTTTATTAAAAATAATAACCCTTCCTT
>DUAL01000277.1 GCA_012960835.1 Flavobacteriales bacterium
AAAGACATCCAGATTACTGATGGCGCAATAAAACAACATTTTCAAGAAAAAGTAAAGGCGATAACTCTAGCTAATTATTCTGAATTTATCACCACTGCAGGGCTAAAAATAATTGATATCTTTGGCAATTATAAGTTGGAAGATTTTAATGCTATTACTTCCGATCGTTTAATACTAATTTGTAAAAAATGAATTTAACAACACTAGGGCTATTGTTTGCATCCGTAATTGCTGGAGCAATTGTGGTCGAAATTTTCAAGCCTAAAAAAAGCAGGAACATCCAAATCTTGCTTACTTTTAGTGGCGCTTATTTATTAGCGGTAAGTCTACTACACTTATTACCCGAATTATTTCATCACAATACCACACCAAACATTGGGCTATTTATACTAGGAGGATTCTTGATTCAGATTTTGTTAGAATATTTTTCGCAAGGCATTGAGCATGGGCATTTTCACAAGAGCAATATCATTCCTTTTTCCGTTTTAATCTCATTGTGCTTACATGCACTTTTAGAAGGCGTGCCACTTGGAGGGGATTTACAAGAACACACCCACAATGCACTGCTCTATGGTATTGTGCTGCACAAATTACCAGTTGCCATTGTGCTGATGACTTTCTTTTTGCAAAGCGGAATGAGAAAACAAAGGGCTTATATTTTTCTTTTGATTTTCGCACTAATGGCACCCTTGGGCGTATATGCCGGCAACATTTTTGGAGCCCTTTCCAATTTTCATAATGAGATTATGGCAATCGTAATTGGAATTTTTCTTCATATTTCTACCACCATTTTATTTGAAAGCACAGACGGACACCGATTTAGTTTTACAAAAATTATAACGATTATTATTGGAACATTGCTTGCTATTTTAAGTTTGTAATGGATAAGAAAATCCTTATCACAGGAGCACCAGGAACAGGAAAAACTTCAATCATCAATCAGCTTAAAAAATTAGGATACTCTTGTAGCATGGAAATCTCAAGAAAAATAATTACTGAGCAAATTGCATCAGATGGTGAGATATTGCCTTGGAAAAATTTGGAAGCATTTTCTCAAAGGGTATTTTCCCTGAGAAAAGCACAATACATTAATGCGCCTTCTGATACCATGCATTTTTTTGACAGAGGAATAATTGATGTAATCGCTTATATGAAAGTGGATAACTTAACAATAAGTGAAAATTATAAAGAAGATTGTGAAAAATACAAATACAATACAACCGTTTTTTACACGCCTATTTGGGAAGAAATTTACAAAAATGATACACAAAGAAAAGAGGATATGGAAAGCGCAATTACTATTGAAAAAGTATTAATTACTACTTACAAATCTTTTGGATATACGCTTATCGAAATTCCTAAATTAACCACTTCTGAAAGAGTAGATTTTATTCTTTCTAAAATATAATCTTTGTTCGCAATTTATGCTAATTTTGCCGGCAATCTAATAACTAAAAACACATAAAAAATGGCTAACATTACATTAAAAAATAATCCGATTTCAACTTCTGGTAATTTACCAAACATTGGCGAACAAGCAAAAAACTTTTCTCTTATTGGAAAAGATTTAAAAGAAGTAACTTTAAACGATTTTAATGGGGAAAGAATTGTAATGAACATTTTTCCATCTGTTGATACAGGAATTTGTGCTATTTCGGTAAAAACATTCAATGAAAAAGCTGCAAATCTTAAAGATACAAAAGTACTTTGTATTTCAAGAGATTTGCCTTTTGCACAAAACAGATTTTGTGGGGTAGAAAATATTGAAAATGTATTGACATTATCCGATTTTGCAAATGGAAGTTTTGGTAAAGATTACGGACTAACCATAATGGATGGCGCTTTGGCTAACTTACATTCCAGATGTATTGTGGTATTGGATGAATCGCACAAAATCATACATACCGAGCAAGTTGGTGAGATTACCTCAGAACCAAATTACGAAACTGCTTTGGCTGTTTTAAGCTAAGGATTTAATCAGTAGTAAGTTTATATACATAAGCTGCAACTATTGCTCCAAC
>DUAL01000278.1 GCA_012960835.1 Flavobacteriales bacterium
CAACAGAGAGGTAGAAAAAATATACCAGTTGTTTATACCTATGGGTGACATGCTAAAGGTGTACGTCATACCTTTGGTGTATTTTTTACTACTATATTTTGCATGGCGTTTACGTAAAATGAACTTCGATCTCTTGTTGGTAACACTAGGTGTTGCATTTTGTGTTGTGATTTTATTAACCCCGCCTACTCCTGGATGGGTTTTATGGATTGTACCAATGTTGGCTATTCATCTTAGTAAAGGTAGTATAGGTTCGATTATATTGGGTGCTTTATTTAGCCTGTTTTTCATTGTCTATCATTTTATATTTAGTTCTGGATCAGACATTATTTTAATTTCAAGTACTACTTTTTTACCCTATACCCTTACCCCTACTGTTCAGTCATTATTGAACACTATTGTTGTTATACTGCTTTCCTTGCTTTCGTTCCAGATGTTTCGTGACGGAGTGAAAGCGAGTGATTATTATCATTTGGGTAAAAAACCAATGGTGATTGGAGTATCGGGTGGTATAGGCTCAGGAAAATCAATTTTTGTAGATATACTGTCTAAGTTGTTTGGTAACGAGCAAGTATTAAAAATATCAGAGAAAGATTATTACCAATGGGACCCTTCTTCACCCATGTGGAAAACACTAACTCCACTTGATCCTCGTTCAAGCCACCTATCTAAAATGATTTACGATTTGCAAAATGCACTAGATGGCAAAGTATTTAAAGGGCGCGTTTATAGTAAAAAGTATAAAAAATTTATTTATAAAAATAAACAAAACCTACGTCAAGTTGTTTTATTAGATAGTGTTTTTTCTTTTTATTCTGAACAATTACTAGAAATAGAAGACGTGAGTTTTTTTGTAGAAGCAAATAATTGTTTAAATCTTAATTCAGGGATTGATGACAAAGAAATAATGCAGAATTCACAACTAAAATTAGATTTTAAGAAATTTATTCAACCGCAAAAATCTCGTGCAGATATTGTATATACTTTATCGCCGATTAACCCAAATATGAATGACGTTGAATTGTCGGATAGCAAAGTTAATCTTAACGTTGTTATTAGAGGTGGTATCTATCACCAAGAGCTATTAAAGGTATTGATAGGTGTTTGTGGTTTACAAGTTAATATAAAACATCCGGATAATCTGAATATGGTTGACATTGATATTCAAGGCGATGTAGATGCCGAAGATATTAAATTTGCCTCAAATATCATGACCCCTAATCTTAGTGAATTTATAGACAATGAGTATGGATTTGCTAGTGGTAAGCTTGGATTAATGCAAATGATTGCATTAGTGGAAATAGACCATGCTCTAAAGAGAAGAAAGAGGAAAAAATAGATGTTAGACATAGTTAATGGCAAACAACTTCGCATTCCAAAAGCGGTTATATTTGATACTGATAATACATTGTATTCATATATGCCTGCACATGAAGCAGCTATTAAAAGTGTTATTAAAAAAGCAGTAAGCATATTTGGTGTTAGTAAGGCTGAATTTACACATGCTTTTGAAGTTTCTCGTTCTGATGTCAAAAAAAAGTTGGGAAATACGGCAAGTTCGCATAGTCGTTTACTCTACTTCCAAAAAACAATTGAATATTTAGGCATGGGCACTAGAATTCTTACCACATTAGATCTTGAACAAACTTACTGGAGAACTTTTTTAGCCAACGCTAAGCTCTTTCCAGACGTGCTTAATTTCTTACAACAACTCAAAAATAAAGAAATAAAAACCGCAAATATTACAGATCTAACAGCTCAAATTCAATTTAGAAAAATGGTATATTTTGGTTTGGATGAATATTTTGATTATGTGGTCACTTCAGAAGAGGCTGGTGCCGATAAGCCGGATATTAAACCATTTGTTATGGCGCTGGATAAGTTGCAGACACCACCACAAGAAGTGTGGATGATTGGAGATAGTGCTTCTTGTGATATTGTAGGTGCAAAAGAGGCAAATATAGTTTCTTTTCAAATAAAAAATTCAAATAAAGAATTAAAATTAAATGAAAAAAA
>DUAL01000279.1 GCA_012960835.1 Flavobacteriales bacterium
CCATCAAATTCAAGAGTAACAGATTTGATGCCTGCCGGCTCTGCTTTTTGCAAATCCAACTCTTTCACTTTATATCCATTTTTCTCTCCCCACATCAAATACATACGCATTATCATTTCTGCCCAATCTTGACTTTCAGTACCTCCTGCCCCAGGATTTATGGTCAAAATTGCTGGCAATTCATCCTCTTGTGCACTCAACATATTTTTAAATTCCAAATCTTCAATGGCGGCTAAAACTTTATTGTTCTGATTTTCTAATTCCTGTTCAGTCGCCTCATTTTCATTAAAAAATTCTAACAAAATCTTCAATTCATCCAATTCATTTACCACTGTATTATAAGTATTTACCCAAAATTTCAGTTTGTTAATTTGCTTTAAAGTTTGTTGTGCCTTATCTGAATTATTCCAAAAATCAGCATCATAGGTTTGCTTTTCCTTTTCTTGAAGTTGTAATTGCTTCTGTTTTATATTCAAGAATTTGAAAAGGTTATCTTTTCTTTTATTTAATGCGGAAATTTGTTGATCGCTTACCATTTCTTAAAAATACTATTTATTATAAATTTCTTTTATTTTTTCCCAAACCAAATTGCTTTCAAACCCTCTATTTATTAAATACTTTGCCAATTTACTTTTTCGTTTGAAATGATTTTTCTCTTTTAACAATCTGTTTTTCTTTTCTACTTGATTTTCTAATTGCCTTAAATATTCTTCCATTTCAATTTCTTCCATGCCTTTTTTTATACAAACAGATGATATTTTTTTCATTTTTAACTCAAATTCAATCTTCCGTCTTCCCCACTTTTTTATCTGGAACTTTCCCCTGCAAAATGAACGAGAAAATCGTTCTTCATCAATAAAACCATTATTTATTAGCTCCATCATTATTATGTCCTTAGTGTTTTCTAAGAGCCCCCATTCGTTCAATTTTTGCCTTACATCCCATTGGCATCTATCCTGCAGGGCACAATAATCTTTTATTCTACTTATTGCATCACTTATTTTATAAACTCTTTTGTTTTGCACGTATTCAAAAATACATATTCTTTTACTTTTGCAATATGAAAAATAAAAAAGCAATCAGCTTACTTTTTCTTTCCAATATTATTTCTGGCTTTGCCCAAGGCATCAGTATGATTGCCATTCCCTGGTATTTTGTAGAAATTGTTGAGCGGCCTGAAGTATTTGCTACCGCATACATCATCATTACTTTTGCTACTTTGTTTTGGGGATTGTATGCCGGAACTTTAATTGATAGATATTCTCGAAAAACACTTTTTATTCTCATCAATTTAGTTTGCGGACTAATTGTTGGTGGGGTTGCTGTTGCAGGATTTTTCACTAGTAATACTAACGATTTGTTGGTGATTTTAGTATTTGCAACCACCATTTTTAATTATAATGTGCATTACCCAAACCTATATGCTTTTGGTCAAGAAATTACGGAAAAACGAAATTATGGAAAACTGAATTCTTACATAGAAATTCAGGGGCAATCCACAAGTATTTTAGCTGGGGCTTTTGCTGCACTACTACTTACTGGTACTATAAATAAAACAATGAATTTGGGCGGATTTATCATCACTTTCCCATTTGAGATTCAGCCATGGGAAATTCATGAAATATTTTTGATGGACGCCATTACTTATGTAATAGTCATTCTGATTGTTATGCAAATAAAATATAGTAGAATAGTAACCGATAAAGTAGAAATTGGAACTTTATTTTCTCGATTAAAAAATGGCATTCTTTATCTGAAAAAGAACCCTGTGATTTTTCGTTTTGGACTGACTTCATACATGCTTTTTGCATTCCTTTTAGTAGAAATTCATATTTTATTACCTACTTATGTTCATGATTTTTTACAAGGGAAAGGCGATATTTACGCCTCAGCTGAAGTATATTATTCACTTGGAGCAATTTTGGCAGGCCTGTTTGTAATTATGGTATTTAAGCGTTTTAACTCCATTATTGGAATCATCATTTTAATGTTTTTTGTGGCAATTGCTTTTGCCGG
>DUAL01000280.1:0-279 GCA_012960835.1 Flavobacteriales bacterium
GCTTCAAGATGAAACATACATTAGCTTTGGAATCTGTCAGTATAATTTGGATGATGCTGAGGTTGACTTAATAATAAAAGCTTTTAACAAAGTTTGGAAAAATCTACATAAAATAAGTTGACTAAATTTTCAGACATTTTTGATTCGCCATTGTCGGTAGTGTGTAATGATGCTGGTGCTGCAAATCTAATTGTAAATTGGCTTGATGGATATAAGCATAATGTCTTTCCATGTATGGAGGGGCCAGCCAAAAATATATGGAATACAAAATTTCCCAAC
>DUAL01000280.1:440-1997 GCA_012960835.1 Flavobacteriales bacterium
TACAAAGGAGGTGTTGCCGGATTCAATTTTGGTGAGTGATAAGTACGCAATGAAAAAAGCTGGCGATATTTTTCCTTGCGTTAAAATTTTAGAGTTGGAAAATGTGTACTTGAACAATGAGTCCAAGAGCGTCTTATCACTAAGAGACACTCCTGTCAATACACCCCCAAGAAAAATATTGGCGGTTATGGAGCCATTTAGAGAAGAGAAATATAATGGCGATTCTTTGGAGTTTGCCTCTATGAAATATTTAATTAGTAATTTGACTAAAATAACAAAAGATAAGTGCATAGAAATATGTTTGCGTATGCACCCTTCTGAGCCAATTGGAAAATATGATTATTTTGTAAACAAATATACAAATATTAAAATTAGTAGTAATTTACAATTGCACTCTGATTTAGCCTGGGCTGACTTGGTTGTTGGTATGCAATCTTTTGCAATGGTAGTTTCACAACACTGCAATATTCCAACAGTGTCAATATTACCTCCAGATTCGATTGAATGTATATTGCCTTATCGTGGAATTTTATCTTTAAGAGATTTATAATTTATGGACTATAAATTAATAGAGTGTCTAGATAACAACACATGGAATGAATTTGTTTTGACGTCACCTCAAAATAATTTATTTTGCCAGACTGATTTTCTTGATGTATACCAACAGGATTATGATTTGTTATTAGTGACAAAAGGCGAGTTGATTCTATCAGGAGTTGTAATAATAAAGGGTGATGATGGAGCCCCAGTAAAAAATCAGTTTATGTACCAAGGGGTATTATTTTCAAAGCATATTGAATCTTTATCCTCTCATAAAAAGATTAAGAAAGTTTTGGAGTTGACACAATTCTTATTAATTGAGTTGGAATCCATTTATGGCGTTGTAAGCCTATCTCTCCATCATTCTCTAGATGATTTAAGAGGGTTTCAATGGCATAATTATCACAATTCAAAGGGCCTTCAGCCATACCTTAATTTACATTACACTGGCGTTTTGGATTTGAAAAAAATTGGAAGTTTTGAGCAGGCCCTCATGAATGTAAGGACCGTACGAAGACAGGAATATAAAAAATGTATAAAAAATGGATTTACAGTAGAAGCGTCAAACGATGTAAGCATTCTTAATTTTTTACATGAAAAAACCTTTGAAAGGCAAGGCATGAAAAGATCTAAATCTGAAGTTTTTTTAGCAACTGAATTGGCCAGAGAATCTTTAAAAAAAGGTATTGGTCGACTGTTAATTTGCAGGAATAGTGAAGGAGTTCCGACTTCTGCTAGCCTATTTCTTTTTGATAATAAGACAGGCTATTATCTAATTGGAGCAAATGATCCTGAATATAGAAAATTTGGTACAGGTGGGTTTGTTGTTTTAGAACAAATTAGATATTGCATAGAACAAGGGTTGTCTTATGTAGACTTTATAGGTATTAATTCTCCGCTAAGAGGAGATTTTAAAACAAGTTTTAATGCCAATCCAACTCCTTATTTTACATTTTCCTTAGGTTGAAGCAGTGCATAATTTCTTTATAGTTAGGTATTTTTCAAGGGTCATCTTAT
>DUAL01000281.1 GCA_012960835.1 Flavobacteriales bacterium
CATCATATTCATTTGCCTCAATAGCCCTTTCTAAATCGTCCAGAATTGGCAGTAAAATAGTCATTATGTCCTGCCCGGCAGTTGCGAAAAGCTCTATCCTTTCTTTTGCATTTCTCTTTCTGAAATTATCAAATTCGGCAATCAGCCGCAAATTTTTATCTTTTTCAATAGCTAAAAATTCTTCAACAGTTAACTGTTTTTCTTCCTGGTTTTCTATTTTTTCAGCTTCTTGCTTTATACTATCTTTTGCTTTCTTTTTCTTACTCATGTTTATATTTTTTCCTTTGGTAAGGATTAGTTGCAATTACTTTGCCAATGCTTTCATTTAGACAATTTGTCAGTAAAGATTATTTGATTAATGCAACTGCTAAGAATTTGTGCAATGCCTGACCTTTCAAATTTTTGGCAACAATAATTCCTTTTCCATCAATCAGCACATTACTCGGAATAGAACGAATGCCATATTTTTGTGAACCTGCAGATTGCCAGCCACCCAAATCAGAGACATGATATTCCCAGAAAAGCTGATCTTGATTAATGGCTTTTACCCATGCCTTTTGTTTGGAATCAAGCGATAAGCTATAAATCTCAAAGCCTTTTCCGTGCTTGAAATTTTTCTTAGTATATTTTTGATAGGCACTCACCAGATTTGGGTTTTCTCTTCTACACGGTCCGCACCAGCTAGCCCAAAAATCAATCAGCACCAATTTACCTTTCAAGCTAGATAATTTCAAGGTTTTTCCATTTGGGCTTTTGTATGCCAATGCCGGCGCTTTATCTCCAATATTTAAGCCTATTTCTTGTGAGAAAGATGATGTAGCAATGAAGCAATTTAGTAGTGTAATAATGAATAGTTTTTTCATGAGATTGTTTGTGGTTAATTAGTTTGTGGAAAAATTAGCACATTATCAAATTAATCTAACCTAGTAATTTGTGCGCCAATGGCATTTAATCTGGTATCAATATTTTGATAGCCCCTATCAATTTGCTCTACATTATGGATAGTGCTTTCTCCATCAGCCGCAAGGGCAGCCAATAAAAGTGAAACTCCCGCTCTGATATCAGGGGAAGTCATAGTAGTAGGCTTGAACTTAAACTGATGATTTAGTCCAATTACAGTTGCTCTGTGTGGATCGCAAAGAATAATTTGTGCTCCCATATCAATGAGTTTATCTACAAAGAAAAGTCGGGATTCAAACATCTTTTGATGGATTAAAACACTTCCTTTTGCTTGGGAAGCCACCACCAAAATAATAGATAATAAATCAGGGGTAAAACCTGGCCATGGCGCATCAGAAATAGTTAATATTGAACCGTCAATAAAAGATTTTATCTCATAACTTTCTTGAGCTGGAATATAAATATCATCTCCTTTTCTCTCCATTTTAATTCCCAATTTTGCAAAAACAGAAGGAATCAACCCTAAGTTTTCATAGCTCACATTTTTAATGGTAATCTCTGATTTTGTAATTGCGGCCAGTCCAATAAAAGAACCGATCTCAATCATGTCAGGCAAAATCCTGTGTGTGCAGCCACCTAAAATTTCAACTCCTTCAATGTGTAAAAGGTTAGAGCCAACTCCTGTAATTTTTGCCCCCATAGAATTTAACATCTTACAGAGTTGTTGTAAGTAAGGTTCGCAAGCAGCATTGTAGATGCTTGTTTTTCCTTTTGCCATTACGGCTGTCATTACTATGTTGGCCGTTCCTGTTACTGATGCCTCATCCAGTAGCATATCTACTCCTTTCAGCTCATCTGCTGTAACTCTATAGAATTCCTCTTTGCTGTCATACACAAAATTAGCACCCAATTTTTCAAAACCAATAAAGTGGGTGTCTAATCTTCTTCTTCCAATTTTATCGCCTCCTGGTCTTGGGATATATCCTTTGCCAAAACGAGCCAATAGCGGACCGACAATCATAATGGATCCTCTTATTCGGCTACTTTTCGTTTTGTAATCATCAGAAGAAAGATAATTAATATCTACATTATCGGCCTTAAAGCTGTAAGTAGTTTCATCTATTTTATTTACACTTACATTCAAATCGCGCAAAAGGTCAATCAGAATATTTACATCCCGAATGTTTGGTACATTTTTCATGATTACTTCTTCAGGAGTAAGCAGTACTGCACAAAGCACTTGCAGGGCTTCATTTTTTGCTCCTTGTGGCTGTAAATCCCCCTTTAGTTTTAATCCTCCCTTTACTTTGAATGTAGTCATTTATCTTCTTTTCGGACCTCTGTGTTTGTAGTTTTTCCCTTTCTTTTTAAGCTTTTTGTAAGTTCTTGGTTTCTGAATATCCTTATCATCAATCAACTTAAAATCAATATGTGTTTTCACTTTACCTTCTGATAACTGATTAAGATGTTTTAATATTGTATCATCATCCACAAATGCTTTGTTCCAGCAGATGTAATCCTTTTTCATATGATTAGCAATCATTCCAGCCATGGTTTCTTTCAGCTCTCCATCTTCCATTTGTATAGCATAAGCTACCATCTTTTCAATATTCACGCCATAAAAGGGAAAACGAATTTTTTGTTTCGGATAAGACATTTTTTCCGGTCTTGCTGCCAATTTTACTCTTTCCGGTTTTGGGTATGGTGACTGCACATCTATCTTAAAATCCGACATAATAAAAAGATGGTCCCAAAGTTTGTGGGTAAAATCTTTGATGTCTCTTAGATGCGGATTTTTTTGTCCCATAAAAGCTATAATGGCATTCACGCATTTTTGTTGTTCCGTCTTATCTTTCAGATTTGTAGCGTGTGCAATCATTTTTTGCACATGTCTTCCGTATTCTGGTATAATAAGATGCTCTCTTTCGGTATTGTATTCCATAAAAATAATTTTGTGTCGGCAAAAATAGTAAATAGTTATTAGTTAATGGTTATTGGTTGTTAGTTATTAGCCAACAGACCATAGTAAAACAAATTTAACTCTTTCTAGAGGGTGGGGGATTGTTACATTGTGTAATTGTAATATTTTCTAACGGTGAACCATGAACTATCAACTGACCACCGTTACGGTATTCTGATTTTCTTCTCCACACTTCCATCATCAAATATATAGAATAGAGCTTTATTAAATTGCAGTGAATTTGTCACCTCTTTCCCTAAAATATCCACAATTTTTATAAGTGTTCTTTCAGTTGTATTTACCTCATCAATAAAGGTAGTGCCGCTACCACAAAGATTATGATTCAACAAATTTTGCCTTGATTGATTAATTGCCGCAATCATTCTTGTTTTTTGTCCTTGAGTAAACATATTCATACAGCCATCATTGGAATAATCCATATAGTTCATGAACATATCCCCATTCGAATTGGTGGTATTACAAGAGTTCGCATTATGCGGGAAAGCCTGACAACCATAATTTTCTTCTTCTTGTGTTGGGGTGTCATTTACATTATCGTTTCCGCAACTTCCCCATCCGCTACCCCATAAATGTTCTAAATTGAGCCAATGCCCTACTTCATGAGTTGTAGTTCTACCTTTATTATAAGGCGACTGCACAGTACCTTGAGTTCCAAAATAATTATAACCAATCACTACTCCATCATCTGAACCAATATTCCCAAAAGGAGGTGTTGCATAACCTAAAAGGCTACTTCCTAAATTACAAACCCAAATGTTCAAATAATCATCATTTGGCCAAGCATCTTTCCCGCCACTAGAGGCATCTTTAACAGGATCCCCTTGCATAGAAAAAGAACTTTGAGAGGTTTGTGTCCTAGTAATGCCATTGGTGTTATTTCCGTTTGGATCTGTACTTGTCAAGCAAAACTCAATCTCGCAATCTGCCGCAATACTTTGCCAGACGCTTGGTGTCATTATTACATCAATATTTGTTCTTCTGTAATCTTTATTCAATACATCAATTTGTGATTGTACTTGTGCATCTGTTATGTTTTGTTGAGGGGAGGCATAAACTATATGCACTACAACCGGAATGGTAATGATTGTTTTTTGTTGATAATCAGGATTTTCCTTTATCCACTTTTGAATATCTTTTTCTAATTTTGCTCTTTTAGTTGCAATTTCAGGTTTACTGTTTTCAAGCATTTGTAAATACTGAGTTGTTCCACATCTTTCTTGTGCAAACATTGTTGAAGTAGAAAGTAAAATAATGAGGATAAATAGTCGTTTCATTTGGGGGTTAAATTTTCCACAAAATTACTCAAAGAGTTTGTATTAATTGCACAAACAAAAAATAAATCTTATTTGCTCAAAAAACTCTTGCTTTCTTTTTGTTAGAATGGATTAGTTTTTATAAATTTGCAGCCCATTTTGAAAATAAAAAATAATGTACGCAATAGTTGAAATAGCAGGACAGCAGTTTAAGGTAGAGAAAGATCAGCAGATTTTTGTTCACCGATTGGACTCAAAAGAAGGAGAAAAAGTAATATTTGACAATGTTCTTTTAATAGAAACCGGTGGAAAAGTAAAAGTTGGTGCCCCTAATGTAAGTGGTGCAAAAGTAACGGCAAAGGTTTTAGAGCACCTCAAAGGTGATAAAGTAATTGTCTTTAAAAAGAAAAGAAGAAAAGGATACCGAGTAAAAAATGGTCACCGACAATATCTTACCAAAATTGAAATACAAAAGATAGACGAAAAAGCAACTGTAAAAAAAGCAGTGGAAAAGAAAGAAGCAAAGCCAAAAGCTAAAAAAGCTACCGCAAAGAAAACTACTGCTAAAAAAACTACAACAAAGAAAACAGCCGCAAAAAAGACAATCAAAAAAGCGGAATAAACAAATAAAACCTTAAAGTTATGGCACATAAGAAAGGAGCTGGAAGTAGTAAAAACGGAAGAGAGTCGCACAGTAAACGACTTGGCGTAAAGATTTTTGGAGGACAAGCAATTATTGCCGGCAATATTATTGTTCGCCAAAGAGGAACCGTTCATAATCCGGGCGAAAATGTTGGTTTGGGTAAAGATCATACCCTATTTGCACTTACTGATGGTAGAGTAAAATTCACCAAAAAAAGAAATAACAAATCTTATGTTTCGGTAATACCAAACTAGGAAAGTTTACATAAATAGAATAGAAAAGAACTCTTGACCTTGTCAAGAGTTTTTTTATGTAAATTTGTTTCCGATTTATAAAAAAATAAAAATGTTACATATTCCTTACTTGCGAGAGCATCAAAACGAAATAATTGAAAAACTTAAAATCAAAAATTTTGATGCAAATGATATAATTAATCAGCTTTTGCAAAAAGATGATAGTCGAAAATCTACTCAGAAAGAATTAGATGATTTACTTTCCAAAAGCAATCAATTATCCAAACAAATTGGGGAGCTTTACAAAAGTGGAGAGACGGAAAAAGCAAATGATTTAAAAGTAAAGAGCACAAACATAAAAGAAGAAACCAAAGCTTTACAAGACAAATATGCAGCATTAGAAAAAAATATTTTAGGATTACTGTTGCAAATACCCAATGTGCCTCACCCAAGCGTGCCAAAAGGAAATTCTGATGCAGACAATAAAATCATCAAAGAATCGGGAGAAAAGCCAAAATTAGCTGAAAATGCAAAACCTCACTGGGAATTAACTACCGATTATGATTTGATTGATTTTGAACTTGGAAATAAAATTACAGGCGCTGGATTTCCCGTTTATAAAGGAAAAGGAGCACGATTGCAAAGAGCACTTATTGCTTATTTTTTAGACAAAAATACCAATGCAGGATACACCGAATATTTACCACCTCATTTGGTTAATGAAGCATCCGGATTTGGAACTGGGCAATTACCTAAGTTTGAAGAAGATTTATATAAAGTTCCTTCTGAAATAGATTTATATTTAATTCCAACTGCAGAGGTACCTGTAACTAACTTTTTTCGTGATGTTATTGTAAAAGATTTTCCTATAAAATGCACGGCTTATACTCCTTGTTTTAGGAGGGAGGCAGGTTCTTATGGTAAAGATGTAAGGGGGCTTAATCGTTTACATCAATTTGATAAAGTGGAGATTGTGCAGATTCAACATCCTGAAAAATCTTATGAAACTTTGGATAAGATGGTAAGCCATGTCGCTTCTATTTTAGATGATTTGCAATTGCCTTATAGAATTTCTCAACTTTGTGGGGGTGATTTAAGTTTCACTTCTGCTCTTACTTTCGATTTTGAGGTCTATTCAGCAGGGCAAGATAAATGGCTGGAAGTAAGTTCTGTTTCCAATTTTGAGAGCTATCAAGCCAATCGTTTGAAATTACGATTTAAGGATGAAAATGGAAAAAATCAGCTTTGCCACACCCTAAATGGAAGCGCTTTAGCGCTACCCAGAATATTTGCTTCATTAATTGAAAACAACCAAATTGATGGTGGGATAAAAATTCCAAAAGCCCTGCAAAAGTATACTGGCTTTGAAATTATTGAGTAATGAAAAAACTTTTGCTTTTATGCATGCTTGTTTCTACTTTTGTTTTTTCGCAAAGCAATCAAGCACAGCTTGCCTACCAGTATTATCAAAATGGGCAGTACGATAAAGCCATAGCGCTATATAAAGAACTTAATAAAAAAACCATTTCCCCATCTTATTACGCCCCTTACCTTTCTTGCCTAATAAATATTGAGAACTATAAAGAAGCAGAAAAGTTGGCTTCCAAAATTTTGAAAAAATATCCGAAAAGCCTTAATTACCAAGTCGATTTGGGCTTTTTGCAAAAAAAGAATGGAAAGCAGGAAAAAGCTAAAAAAACTTACCATTCGGTAATAGAAAATATCAGCAAACAAGTTGGGCAAGTGATAAGTTTGGGAAATGCATTTATCCTGCGTAAAGAGTATGATTTAGCATTGGAAACTTACCAAAAAGCAAAAGCGGTAAACCCTACATATCCTTACGATTTGCATGTTGCAAATGTGTACAAACAAATGGGGGACAATGAAAATATGATAGCATCCTATTTACGGCTTATCAAAAATCATCCCAACCAAAAGCAAAGTGTAAAAAATAGTTTGCAAATATTTCTAAATAATGATGGAATTGAAAGCACAAAGAATTATAATATTCTTAAAAAACAACTTTTAAAATTTGTGCAAAAAGAGAATTCAAGCACTGATTTTTCAGACATGCTTATTTGGCTTTTTATGCAAAACCATCAGTTTGAGCTTGCCTTTTTGCAAGCCAAAGCCATTGACAAACGCTTGAGGGAGAATGGGGAAAGAATTTTTGATTTGGCAGATATTTTTTTAGATAATTCCTATTATAATTTAGCCATTGACGCTTTTGATTATATTATAATAAAAGGAGAAGAAAATTCCTTTTTTATTGATGCGCATATCAATAAATTATACGCTTACAATTTGATGATTGAAAAAGCAGGGGAGCAAACAGATTTGGAAAAACTCGATAAACTTTATTTGGATATAATTGCAAAACTGGGAAAAAACAGAAACACCATTTTACTGCTTTCCAACTATGCCCATTTCAAAGCTTTTTACCAGCATAATTTATCATCTGCTGCCACTATTTTAGATGAGGCAATGCTTATTCCTCAGCTGAGGAAATCTGATTTGGCAGAGTGCAAATTGGAATATGCCGATATTATGCTACTAACTAATAAAGTATGGACTGCCATTTTGTATTATTCCCAAGTAGAAAAAAGTTTTAAGGAAAATCCTTTGGGGCATGAGGCAAAATTGCGCAGGGCAAAAATCGCCTATTTTCAAGGGGATTTTGAATGGGCACAGGCACAATTGGATGTGCTAAAAGCATCTACTTCCAAGCTAATTGCCAATGATGCCATGCATCTTTCCTTGCTTATTACCGATAATTTGGGTTTGGATACTTCTGAAATTCCCATGCAAATTTACGCAAGAGCCGATTTGCTATTTTTTCAGAACAGATTTTCAGAAAGTATAATTACGCTTGACAGCATTTTAGATATTTATAAAGGACATTCTTTAACAGATGAAATCCTATTTAAAAAATCGAAAATTTATCTAAAAAACAGTGAAATTCAAAAAGCAGTAGCAATGCTTGAAAAAATAGAAACAGACTTCTTTTATGATATTTTGGCGGATGATGCCATTTTTACTTTGGCGGAGATTTATCAGAAAAAATTGAAAAATATGGAGAAAGCAAAAGCGCTTTATGAGAAAATATTATTAGAATATAAAGGGAGTATTTACACTGCTGAGGCGAGAAAAAGGTTCAGAAAATTAAGAGGGGATAATCTGGAAGAAAAGCAAACACTATGATAATTTATAATGTAACTATTAGCATTGATAAGGAAATGGAAAAAACTTGGATTGATTGGATGAAAAGCACTCACATTCCGGATGTAATGAATACGGGTATGTTTTTAGATTGTAAAATAAGCAGGGTTTTAGCAGAGGAGATGGGCGGCCATACTTATGCCATTCAATATTCTTGTAAGGATATGAAAACTTATGAGCAGTATAGCGAACAATTTGCCACAAAACTTCAAACAGAACACAGTAAAAAGTTTGCAGGAAAATTTGCTGCCTTCCGCACCCTTTTAGAAGTTGTTTACAGCCATGAATAAGGTAAGGGCAAAAAAATATTTGGGGCAACATTTTTTGAATGATGAGACAATAGCAAAAGCCATTACCGACTTATTATCAAAGGATGCTAAAAAAGTAGTGGAAGTTGGTCCTGGAATGGGTGTGCTTACAAAGTTTCTTATCTTAAAAAATATAGATTTGAAATTAGTAGAAATTGACAAAGAATCTATTTTGTATCTCATGCTTCATTATCCGCAATTAGAAAAACAAATTATAGAAGCTGATTTTTTAAAGTTGAATTTGCCAGAAGAAATTGGTGAGCAATTTGCACTTATTGGTAATTTCCCTTACAATATTTCCTCTCAAATACTTTTTATTGTTTTCGAGAACAAAGATCTTATTTCAGAAGTTATCGGGATGTTTCAGAAAGAAGTAGCCGAAAGAATTGTAGCGAAAAAAGGAAAACAAAGAGGAATATTGAGCGTTTTGTTACAGGCATATTATGATATTGAATACTGCTTTACAGTGAATGAAGATGTATTCTCTCCCCCTCCAAAAGTAAAATCTGGCGTAATAAAACTATCCAGAAATAAAGTGAAACAATTGCCTTGTGATGAGAAATTATTCAAGCAAATTGTAAAGGTTGGTTTTAATCAGAGGCGTAAAACTTTGCGAAATGCATTAAAATCCTTTTCTTTGGAAAGTGCATTAGCCCACACCGATTTATTGCGAAAAAGAGCAGAGGAGTTGTCGGTAGAGGATTTTATAACAATCACTAAGATATGTCAGAACAAAGAGAAATAACAGTCCAGCTTATACATGAAATAAGGGTGCAAATTGGGCGGAAGGATACTGCAAAATTGCAGGATTTGATAGACGATTTGCATGTTGCTGATATTGCTGAAATACTGGAAGAACTTTCTACCACTGATGCCCAATTTTTATATCAATTTATTGCAGAGGAAAAATCGGCAGAAATTCTTGTAGAGCTGGATGACGATTTAAGGGAAGACTTATTGGCTGATTTAACTGCAAAAGAAATTGCAGAGGAAGTAATCGATAATTTAGAAACGGATGATGCAGCAGATGTAATTGGTGAGCTTTCAGAAGAAAAACAAGAAGAAGTTTTATCACTTATTGAAGATAAGGATCATGCAAGCGATATTTCCGATTTACTTACTTATCCAGAAGATACAGCCGGTGGGCTAATGGCAAAGGAACTCATCAAGGTAAATGAAAATTGGAACACTTTGCAATGCCTTAGAGAAATGCGTAAACAAGCTGAGCATGTAAAGCAAGTACACACCATTTATGTGGTGGATAATGATGATGTTTTGCTTGGTTCTATGTCACTTAGTGGATTACTGCTTACAGAAACCAATACCCCAATAAAAGAAATTATTAAAACCGAAATCATTTCTGTAAAAGCCACAGAGGATGATAAGGATGTGGCGAATATCATGAACAAATACGATTTGATTGTATTGCCGGTTGTGGATGATATGAACCGTTTGATTGGAAGAATTACTATTGATGATATAATGGATGTGGTAAAAGAGGAAGCAGAGAAAGATTACCAAATGGCTTCTGGTATATCAGAAGATGTGGAAAGTAGCGACAGTGTTTGGGCACATACAAGGGCACGTTTGCCTTGGTTACTTATTGGAATGGTTGGCGGTTTGCTTGGCGCAAAAGTCATTGGTATTTTTGATATAAGGGAAAATTTTGAGCTGGCATTTTTTATTCCGCTAATTGCGGCAATGGGCGGCAATGTGGGGGTGCAATCAGCAGCAATAGTAGTGCAAGGTTTAGCTAACGATTCTTTAAAGTTAGATAGTATTTTCAGCAAACTCATTAAAGAATTGGGTGTGGGATTACTCAATGGGATTATTTGTTCTATCATTATTTTAGGGGCAGCTTTTTCTTTGGGTTATGGATTGGCACTGAGTTTAACGGTTAGTATTTCCCTTTTGGCAGTCATTGTTTTTGCCGCACTTTTTGGCACTTTTGTACCCCTTACCTTGGAGAAATACGAGATTGATCCCGCCTTGGCAACTGGTCCATTTATCACTACTGTAAATGATGTATTGGGGCTGTTTATTTATTTCTGGATTGGACAAATGATTTTGTAAAAATCATTTTTTAATGTAATAATTGGACTAATGTAGCAATGTAACAATTCATTTTTAGTAAATAATCAAAACGAATAACTATCTAAAATGAAAATTCTTTTTATCGATACTGTTCATCTGCTTCTTAAAGAGGAGTTAGAAAAACAAAATCATATTTGTGAGGAAGCTTATGATAAAACAAGAGAAGAGATTTTAGCTATTATAGAAAATTATGAGGGAATAGTTTTGCGTTCTAGAATAAAAATGGATGAAGATTTTTTAAGTAAATGCCATAACTTAAAATTCATAGCAAGAGCTGGAAGTGGGCTTGAAAATATTGACGTAATTGAGGCAGAAAAAAGAAATATTAAATGTTTTAATGCTTCTGAGGGCAATCGGCAAGCAGTGGCAGAACATGCCCTTGGAATGCTGCTTTCCCTTTTTAATAATTTAAATAAATCTGATAGGGAAGTTAGAAATGGGATTTGGGAAAGGGAAGGAAATAGAGGAGTTGAGCTTGCTGGAAAAACAGTCGGAATTATCGGATTTGGTAATAATGGTTCGGCTTTTGCTGAGGGTTTAAGTGGCTTTGGTATTCGTATTTTGACCTATGATAAATACCTTGAGAAATACAAATTTCAAGCAACAATGCAAGAGATTTTTCAATATGCAGACATTGTGAGTTTGCACATTCCACTAACGGCTGAAACTACTTATTTGGTAGATGAAGGTTATATCAAAAATTTTGAAAAACCGATTTACATTATTAATACGGCAAGAGGTAAATGCGTAAATACAAAAGACTTGGTTGCTGCTATGAAAAACGGCAAAGTTTTAGGGGCTTGCTTGGATGTTTTGGAATATGAGAAAACTTCATTTGAGGATTTGGAAAGAGAAGAATTACCACCAGAATTACAGTACATATTTGATACTGAAAAAACGATACTATCTCCGCATATTGCGGGCTGGACACAGCAAAGTAATCGCAAGATTGCAGAAGTACTTTTCCAAAAAATCAGTTTATTGGCATAAAAAAACCCACCAAATTGGTGGGCTTTTATCTAAAATCTAATATCTTTTATCTAAGTATCTCAAATCTATTTTTACTACTTTTGTCGACACAAAATTATTTTTATG
>DUAL01000282.1 GCA_012960835.1 Flavobacteriales bacterium
AACTGCAACAGGAAACCATTTGAACTTCTCTTTAATTTTGTCTACATAAATTCCAACCCAAAGCGTGATAACTCCAAACAAAGGGAACAAATAACGTGTCTCTGGACCATGTTGAATAATAATATTCGCGACACAAACCAAAATAGGCATAAGGAGAATTACGTGAACTGCCTTGAATTCCATGCCTCTTAAAGCCATAATATTCTTTAGAGGAGTACGGTTTTCAGAAATAAAGAATAAAGCTGAAAAAAAGAAAATCGCTATTAGAAATATAAATAAAACACCCCAAAAGGTCCAGGTCATACCAGTTGGATTAGAAACCAAATCTTGGAAAGGTTTACCAAAGCCTAAAAGCTCGGGCCCATTTTTGGTAAGCAAATCCTGTAAATGCACCAAAAGTTTAGTCGGCAAAATGTCCATATCGTGCCCTTGCCCGCCCCGCGAGGTTTCTCCTATCAAGATGCTTGCAATACGTGGAGACAAGCCTATTAAAAAACCCATCACTGCGCTAGCAATCATGTTTTTTTTGTTTGACTGAATACTAGCAACGCAATAAGACTTGGCATTACGCAAACAGGACATTGAACCGCTCGGGTTGATCATAATTCGCAAAAAGATAATAATCAAAAGTTGCATAGCAGCTTTATGAAACTTATTAATTTGAAGAATGGAATGCCCCGCAATATCGAAACCAAATCCACCAAATACATAAGAAAAAACGACGGTGATAAAAAATAAAATAATCAATATGTCTAGTAACAGACAAAAAGTTTCCATTTTTGTTTTTTTATTTTTTAAAAAAATAATCAGAGTAGCAAATGATATTTTCCCTCGGATTTGGTCCCAGTGGGAGTGGGTTAAGGTATAAAGGATGCTAATCGTTAAGATATAGATCAACGAGTAGGTATAGGTGTATATTGCCAAACCCATAATAAGAAACAAAGTGAAAATAACGGGACCTCTATTTCTTTCAGATAGTTTTACCTTTATGAAAAGGAGGAAAATTAAATTTCCCAAAAAAGCCGCTAGAGTGTGAGGCCAGTTGTGCACAGTCATCTGAGTAACAAAAGGTGGGGTAAAAAGCATCAGTATTAAAATGAGATAGGCTGTTCGAGGAATGAGAATCTTGGCAATAAGATAAGTGGTCCAAACGTAGAGAGCGTAGTACAACACACCGGGTAAAAAGAAGGCCAAAGAAGTGGGTCCCAAGACCCAAATAAAGGGGGCCGAGATAAGTCCAGATGTAAGACCGAATGTTCGACCAAAGTCGTAATAAAAACGAATTGGGCCACCATTTAGAAGGTTTAAAATGGTGTTGGCCAACATCCCTTCATCAGCAGAAAAAAGATAATCACTATTTAAAAGGAAAGGATATCGGATCAGCGCCAAAACTAGAGATATAAGAAGAACAGCAAAAAAGTGGATCGCTAACTGAGGCATACTGCTAAATTTAGTATTTTGCATTTAACGTCCAGTTTATTACTTCAACTTATCTCATAGGCTTTATCTGAGGGGGAAAATATACAATCAATCTATATGTTAAGTCAAAAATTGAGTAATTTAAGAGGATCTGAATTCAACTTGCGGGACCATAAAAATAAAATGTTATATTGGAATTTTTTTGTCAAAAGTCGGTTAGAATAAAACTACATGCCAATTCGTTTCTTCTATCGCAATAAAGTAATAACAATTCTTAATAGGATAAATGATTATATTACTTTGGAAATATTTTGATAGTGAGTATAAATAAACTTAAGAGTAATATTGTAAGAAGGAAAATGCGTTGGAGTTTTTTACTTTCCTACTATTATTAGGAGGTGAAAAATTGAAACGAAAGCTTTTCGCACCTTTTGAAGTTTATAAAGTTTAACATTGAAATTACAATTTTACCGCGGGTATTTAAATATTGAACTCTAACTTATCAATTGATTCAAAACAGAGTAAGCAGGTTACTGGCTGGATTTCAGATAAGGAA
>DUAL01000283.1 GCA_012960835.1 Flavobacteriales bacterium
CAGGAACGGTTCCCTGAGGAGCTCTAATTTCAGCAGGGAAATCAGGAAAAGTTGCTAAATCATTACCTAGTAAAGCAGATGTATCAGTAAATTGGGTTCCGGTTAATTGCATTCCGTCTCCGGAATCTCCTGCAAACTTAATAACTACTTGGTCAAGTTCTACAGCTTGGGTTTTTGTACTCATTTATATATTTTAATTGAGTTATAAATTGCATGCAAAAATACATACCTTATTATGAACAAAGCATATATTTTATTTTTTTTTAAACATTTAAAAAAATAAATAATTCTAATTAAGAATGTATGTAAAAGCAAAAAAAAGAATATTTTTGCAGTAAGGAAATTAGATAAAAATTATGGCTATTATAATAACAGATGATTGTATCAATTGTGAGGCATGCGAGCCGGAATGTCCGAACAATGCTATTTATGCCCCAGATGAAGCCTGGAAGTTTTCAGATGGAACAGGTTTATCAGGAACAATAAAAACTCCAAGTGGGGGAAGTGCGGATGCAGATGATGACAAAGAAGATGGAGGATTTTCTGATGAGTTCTTCTACATTGTAACGGATAAATGTACAGAATGTAAGGGATTTCATGAGGAACCACAATGTGCTGCTGTTTGCCCAGTAGATTGTTGTATTCTTGATGATGATAATGAAGAAACAGAAGAGGAATTGCTGGAAAAGAAAGATTGGATGCACTTATAATGCTAATTCTTAAAATTGATTTAAAGAAAAGCCTCCATTGAAGGCTTTTTTTATTTTAGATTGTTCAGTAAAGTTATTTGCCAATCAAAAAGTTCCTTTCCCCTTTCTTTATCTATCCAAGATTTCACTTCTTTATTTTTATACAACTCTTTCAAATACTTTTTTGCAGGACCTCTGAGTCGTTTATTAGGACTATAGATGGCATCCAATAAATTAATTACCAAACTTTCATCATAAAGATTTTTGGATTTCAGCATATTTATCGCATTTACTCTTGTCAAAAACTCATAAGAATTGGAGGTGTAATCAATGAGTTGATCCACTGCCATTACAGAATCTTTACTAACGCCATAATCGATAAAAAGCCCTAATTTAGTAATGCTTAATTTCCTTCCATAATCATTTTCTCCATTTATGTTTCGTTCCATATCCTGATTCAAAATATCAGGATTGTAAGCCACCAACTTTTTATAGGCAAGGGTTTTATTCCTGTACGATAAATCTTCCAAAGCTTTTATAAAAAAATCAATTGTTTGCTCACTTACTTCTAATTTGTTGAGTAAATCATTTTTTACTTTTACATCATTTTGGCTTTTATGTTTGTCCATAAAATTTGCGATTAGTAATTCTACATCCTTTTTTTCTAACTGACTAATTACTTCCGTTTTTAGTAAATAAAATTCCTCCGCATTAAAAATTTCAAATAACAATCCTTTCTTTTTTTGGTAAGAAAAATCTTTTAAAGCCACAAGCGCATCATATCTGTCCAAAATATTTTCGGCTGCAATAACTTGTGCTTTCAGCATGTTATATGATTTTTTAAATGTTACATTTTTTAAAATTTTATTGTCCGCATCAAACAAAACAAAAGCCACTTTCTTATCCTTAGGTATTTTCATTTTCACTTCTTCTTGCTTGTTTGCAATCATCACTTTTTTACTAATAGAAGTGCCATCCGTAAAATGAATTTCGAAAACTATCGGCATTTTAAAAAGCCCAATAAGCTCAGTTGTATCATGTAATTGCTCCACTATAAAAGTTACTTCCTGCTTAATTCTTTTGTAGCTTACTTCATAATTTGGTTCGCCACCTTTATAAACCCATTGCTCCCAAAACCAATCCAATGAAAGGCCAAGTGATTCATGAAAAGCGATTAATAAATCTTCTGAATCTACATTTTCATAGGCATGTTTTTCCAAATAATGCTTGATGGCTTTTCGGTATTCATCCTCACCAACCACATATTTTAGCATATCCAAAATC
>DUAL01000284.1 GCA_012960835.1 Flavobacteriales bacterium
GATCGTGTTTCAGGTGCACTCAGTGCACCCGACTTTACGAATTGGGTAAATCAATACATATAGATAGTAAATTAGTCCATTCGTAAAATTTCCGAAGTTTCTCTAAAACCCGTAGTAATTAGCTATTTAAGGACTAAAAATAGCTAATTTTAGTATAAATATCGGGATTTTTATTATTGTTTTAAAGCAGTTTTGATTATTTCCGAAATTTTTATACAAAAAAGCCTGAATCTAGTCAGGCTTTTTTTTAAAAATTAAGAATTGTATTGAAAGGTCTGCCTCATAATCATATATGCTCCAGAATTTTTTCCAACAGATTGTGGGTTATAGTCATTGTCTTTGATAGACACCGCAATAAACATCTCTGTAAATTTTTGAAGATTAGTCTCTATAGAGGCTGATGGGCTTGGCATCTTCCATTGAATCTTATTTCCTTTAATTTCCATCCATTCTGAAAGGGCGGAAAAAATAGGCAATATAAAACCATCTGGATACTTGTAAGTACACTCAGATTCGTAATACTTTGTTTTTGGATTAGATCTTAAATAAGTCTTTCCATCGGCCTTTTTCTGAGGATCAAATAACTTAACACAACTAATACGACCAAATGCACCGGAGTTACTATTGTAGGCATAAGGGAATTCTCGGTAAATCAAATCATATAGAAGAGGCAGAGCTTTCATAAGTGAAAATGCGCTTACTAAGTATGGGTCAGTAACCTCTTCAACTCCATTCCTTTCATATTCTGCTTCAATAATTCTATTGTATGCATCAACACATGACGACTTACTACTGTAAATACTTACAGGATTAATCTTCGGGGAGCCTTCCGGCAATTTCCCAGCCTCTTGAAGAGCATATAACGGAATAAGGCTCATAGCAATAATGTCTTGAGGTTTAATTGACTTTCCAGCAGTATTATCTTTCCATTCAACCTTGTCATTAATCTCTTGATCAAGAGATTTTTTCAAAATTTCATAATATTTCTTATGCTCATGTTTGGTTGTCGAGCTTAAAGAATCATTATTATTTCTAGCATCTGAAATATCTAATACCGTTTCAATGAAGTTAGGAACTTCAAGCTTGGATGGGTAAATAATCTCAATAGGAACACTTAATTTATCGAGAGCTTCATCATCTAATAGCTCGTCTCTAGCAGACTTATCTTGATTGTTCCAAATCTCAATAAACTCATCCCACAGTTTGATTTTTCCCACTTGTTTAGAGTCTTCACCTAGTTTTAAAAGTAAATGTAGACCTATAGCTAACATATTATGACCACCGTCAAGAACGCCCTCGTATTGCTCTTCTTCAAAAGATAAATCAAAACGATTTCGTTCTAACTCTATACAGCTACTAGTTGAAACAAGCAGTCCCTTAGATTTAAACCGAAATAATTCTGGACTTAATTCCAACGTTTCTTGTATCGCATTGGTTATCTTACCAACTTTTGACTTTCTTGGGTTGGCTGTCAATCCAACAGCATCAATTAATTTTGCAAAATTTCTAGCATCTAAAGTGCCAAGAATTTTATTTACACGCTCATGATCTTGAAAACATGCAGTTTCAAGTTTAATAATTGTCTTATTCATTATATTTCTCCGTTTTATTTAAACAATTTAATAAAAGGAGATCGGCCGAAAGCCAAAAGAAATATTATTTTAAAACTTACCAGTTCTAATAACATCTTATGTTTAACACCAATCACCTAAAGCCATCCGGCTTAACTACCGAAGTACTATCCAGTACTTCTAGGTATTTTTTTCTCTAAAAAGAGGAAGTCTCTTTCAAGAGTGTATTTAATTATACTACATTTCAAATAAAATGCAAATTATACGGCGTTCATACTCCACTCCAACCGTCTTAAAAATAAATCCAGTCATTTTTACCGAGGCGAATGGCTGAATTTTTGGTGTTTGCATCCCAAGAGTATTTCCTCACTATGTTCAGG
>DUAL01000285.1 GCA_012960835.1 Flavobacteriales bacterium
TACCCCTGAAAAGGGGTATTTAAAATAGATGGTGGTTATAGGTGGACTTGAACCACCGACCCCGGCATTATGAAAATATAACTTGATAGTGGGATTATTAATCAAGATGAATTTAATACTCAGAAGCAACAAGGGGTTGAAATATTGTTCGATGACTTCTACTTTGTCCACAGTGGTTACACATATATATTCGTAAAATGATGCCAAAATTCTACATTGTAGATGTCTGGAACTCTATCTATTCTGCATTGGAAACCTATCGATAAATCCTCCCAAGGCATTTGATTATATACAACCCAGAGAAATGCATCTTGCCTAACCTTCACATGAAGCGAGTTAAATGATATAGACGCCCCTTCCGCACTCGCACTTCGTTTAACGAGTCTCCAGTCAAACTTTTTAAAATTAACCTGTGTGTTGAGTTCTCTAAAATCAACAATAATAAAATATTTTGTTTCAGTGAAATCATCATTTGTGAGTGACAAATACAGAACCAATTCTTTCTGAAAATTACATTTCTCAAAATATGTCCTAAGGCGCACCTCATCATAAACAGATTCACTAAACACCTGATTCATTAGTAATTCTGGCGTATATGGAAAACTTTTATCTCTTGGTATACATTGACTAGAATGGATATCCTGACCAATAAACATATACGAGTCAACTTTGTTAACATTTAATAAAGTTGTACTTTTTGGTAATTCCTTTAGGTCTTCGATAGTATTTTTAATATTTCTACTTAAAATATATGAATCTCTCTTTGCCCCCTCTGTAAAAAATCCTGCATAAGGTAAGAAAAACTTTCCGTTACATCGCGTAATATTTTGTCGAATCATTGCTTTAATTGCTTGTTTGTTCCGATGCAGAATTTTATCCTTATCCAGATCCTGTACTGTATCAAAACAAAGTGGATAACCAGATGCGCCACCAGCAAAAGAAGATGCAAATAAAGTAATATCTTGAGGAAATTTTCGGAAATTCAAATCGTTAGAATCGACTACAGATAAAAAAGAAAAATCTCCAAATGTAAAATACAATCCACTATCGTCTCTAAAGTCACCAGATTTGAAAATAGTCAGAAACAAGTCTGTATTTTTATATTGGTAATGATTATTAAACTCAGCTGTAAATATGTCATTGAATCCATTTCTTTCAAGAACTTTTGAAACACTTTGAGATATAAAATTTGGCACAAAAAATGTCATATCGTTCCTTACATGCTCTAATGTAAAAATATTGAGATGGTCTGGATGATTATGTGAAATATAAATAAAATCAACAGAATTTATTATGCTTTTCCAGTTTGCAGGTGGAAGAGTTTTAGGCCACCATCCGCCAGAAAAAGCAAAGCCAATAATCCACGGATCAGTTACAAATGAGACTCCATCCATTTCGACAAGAAGACAGGCGTGAGACAAGAACGTCACTTTAACATTTAATTGCTCTTTCCTGGAAGGTAGCTTTGGTATTTCGTTATTCACTTCAATAACAATATGGTTATCAATTATGTCGAAATCTAATTCTTTTTTAGACACCTCAACGTTAGTATATTTTCCATTTTTTGCATTAAACTCCCAATCGTGCATTGGGCATTTAATTGTATTATCAATTAAACATAGCTTTCCTCCAGCATGGTCGCATTTACGATTATAAATATGGAATTGCTCATCTTCACGAAAAACAATAAATTCTGACTGTATGGACACATCCTGTGGCACACTTTCTATCGGAATGTGAAAATGACTAATATTAGATTTATAGTCTAATTTGCCTAAGTTTTTGAAATTTGACATTGTAATTTTTTCTATATGATTAATAAATGTTACTTTATCTTGATAAATAGTTCAATCTAATTCACTTCTTACATACAAAGGATAGTTTATTAATACATCTGCACCAACAGTTGAGCCTCCCCCTGGGGGTGTAAGTTGGTGTGA
>DUAL01000286.1:0-1336 GCA_012960835.1 Flavobacteriales bacterium
CTGTGCTTTTTCTACTGCCAGCTGTGCATTTTTTACTTTGTCTGCTTCTGCAGCTACTACACTGTCTGCAGCTGCCTGTTTTTCGTATTTATACTTAAATTCTTGTTGTATCGTTGCTGTCTTGTTTTCTATGCTAAGTATGCTATCGCGCATCTGTATATACAGCTCGTGCATCTCAAGGGCCTGGCGGTGCTTCCCCAGCTTTTTATTTATTTCCCATAAACTTTCAGAAGCTTCTTTGATTTGTTGAACATTACCTATTTCCTGAGCAATGCTGAGTGCTTTTGTGCTTTTATCAAGTGCAATGGTGTAATTGCCCTGCTCATAATAAATAATTCCAATGTTAATTAAAGAGCTAGCATTTCCTCTTTTATCTTCAATTTCCTCATTTATTTTTAAGCTTCTAGTGTAATAGTCCATAGCTTTGGCAAAATCGCCCTGCTTTTTATAAATATTTCCAATGACATTCAAAGAGTAGGCAATTCCTTGTTTATTTTCCAGCTCCTCATTTATTTTTAAGGATCTGGTTTGATAGTCTATTGCTTTGGGGTAATCACCCTGGTTTTTATAAATAACTCCAATGTTACCCAAAGTGTTAGCAATGCCTTTTTTATCTCCAATTTCCTCTTTTATTTTTAAACTTTTAATGTAATAGTCTATAGCTTTGGCGTAGTCGCCCTGCTTTTTATAAATAATTCCAATGTTATTTAAAGAGCTGGCAATGCCATATTTATTTCCAATCTCCTCTTGTATTTTTAAGCTTCTAGTGTAATAATCTATGGCTTTGCCTAAGTCACCCTGATTTTTATGAATAAGTCCAATGTTATTCAAAGAGGCAGCAATCCCTTTTTTATCTCCTATCTCCTCTTTTATTTTTAAGCCTTTAGTGTGATAGTCTTTGGCTTGGGTGTAATTGCTTTTAAAATATAATGATATTCCTTGTATGTTTAAAGCAGTTGCCATCCATTTTTTATTGTTACTAGATTCAGCAAAATCATACATAAGCCCAGCAAAATAAAAAGCGCTGTCTGGCTTAGAGCAGATAATATCAATGGCTATTTTATGCATTGCTTTTAATCTACAGGTGTCTACTTGAGTATTGTCGTTCCACACATTCCATAGTGAGTCGAGATTAACTTGGGCTAAGGAGCTAAAGCCAATAAAAAGTGCTATAAAAAATGTAAGGCGCTTTTGCATGTATTAAATATAAGTAAATTAAATTTACACCCTAACCCCAATAACACAAACATCATCAATTTGCTCTAAGTCGCCTTTCCAAGTTTCAAAGGTTTTATCAATGGTTATTTTTTGTTCTTCCATTGCTTTATCTTGAATG
>DUAL01000286.1:1604-1940 GCA_012960835.1 Flavobacteriales bacterium
ATCTTTTACATCTTCTTCTGATTTCTTAAATTCTTTTACAACTATTTCACGGGTTCTATCTAATATCTCTCCAGGATTTGTTAAACCATGTTCTCTAACACTTCTGTTTAGTGCATTGTTACAGACAACACTAACCATCGCTCCAGGTACACCATGCCCTGTGCAATCTGCTGCAGCAAACAATACTTTACCATTCTTTTGTTCCATCCAATAGAAATCTCCTGCTACAACATCTTTTGGTTTGTATAATATAAAACTTTCTTTTAAGTATTCTTTTACCACTTTCATTGGAGGTAATATGGCGGATTGAATACGTTTAGCATAAATGATACTATC
>DUAL01000287.1 GCA_012960835.1 Flavobacteriales bacterium
ATTACAAAGAGGTGAAAATTATTCTCTTTACCCACAAAATAAATGGCTTGCACGAAAATGATTTCATAGTCGCTTACAAATGCGATTTACTGATTTAATACAATTGCGTGTTTTTATGGAAAAGAGAAAACATGTTATTCTGCAAAAATTATTAAACAGTAATTTTATTCAATAATAATTTTCTTCTCTACTATGCCATTGTCATAAATATAAAACAGAGGAACTCCTTTTTCTGCTATTGTAGTACGCCCAAGCATATCTATAATTTTAATTAACCTTCTGTTATTATTTAGGCTAATATCTACTATACCACTTACAGCAGAATATACATAAAATTCATATTCCGCCCTTTCCGGATTTAGCATCAAGGCATCATCATTTTCCGCACGAATGTAAAATTTTACATCATTGCCCGAACCCTGAAAAGGCAAAGCAGTAGTAAAAATACCATCCCCCGCCACTGCATCTCCATTTAGCCCATCATCCAACATGGTAAAAGCTTGAAATTTGGAATTGTACTCACTTTCAGTTACCATCAATTCCACCGTATTGCCATTGAAAACCCCAGCCGTTACCAAACTATTATTTACTGTTACATTAGTTATTGTTGGAGGGATTAAAGAAATTTCAGGATGGTTTTGCAAGTATGCTTTTCTTCCGTCAATGGTTACCATTATACCCCCATTCCTCCACCACAAACCTAAATGATTTTCAACATTATCATAATATTCTGAAAGACTATAATTTTTATTTTGATCGGCATCCACCGCATTATGTGCCAGGGCTTGCAATTGGTTAATACCACCTCTTATCACTGCCGTATCAAGTGATTCGTTAATGACAGTTCTTAAATGGGCAGTATAGATATTTCGGTACAATGGATTATTTAAAAGTTGCGCTAATAATGGGCGACCAATAGTAGGGTCATCCCCATAATAAGGGTCTCTCTCGTACAGAGTTGTAGGGCTGGTAAACCCTAATATTGCCCCCAAAAAACTATTGTCCAAATCCCAAGGAATCATCTGAAATAACCCATCCTTTGTTTGGTATAAATAATAATTGTGCAAATAATATCCATTATAAGTATCCAAATTGCAAATGGCACTATTTACAGCAAAAGCCCAGAGTACCCTATCCACATTTAAAACACTATCAATTTCACTAAAATTATTATTTAATGTATTAATTAAATCCAATAATTCTTCCCATCCTTTCTCCGATTTTAGAGTATAACTATCATAGTAAAGCGTACTATCGTATCCTAGCCAATTCAAATCTGGCGCTCCTGATGCAGTGCTATTATCACAAAACATTTGCACTGGGTCACACTTAAACAAAGCACCTGATTTTTCATCAAAATGCTTTTTCAGAAACTGTTTATTGATGGATTCGGTATTTACATAAACCCCCAAGTAATTTCCCTGCACATACAACGTTATTAAATTCACTTCTGGACTTGGAAGATAATTACGATAGATTTTTGCAGCCACAAACTCTTTAGCAAATGTGGCATCCAGCCATGCATTGGGGAGTTTCAATTTTTTATATCCCAACAATTTTTGTCCAGATACAAAATAGTTCATATCAATATTATAGGGCAATTTTGGATTTCCAGCATCATTAGGCAAACAGAAAGTGGAATTACCTTTATACCTTACTCCGACACTATCATAACTAATTCCATTTAGCGTAATCATGGCAGGAATACGATATTTAGGATTTAAAAAAAAGGAATCAACCAAAATACTGTGATAATTAGGCGTGTAAAAATCGACATGCAGATTCCTTAATGAATCTTTTTCATATAACCCTCCTGGAGCATCATACAAATATTGAGGATTGTAAATGCTTTGGCTAAACGATAAGAAGTAGCAAAAAGTAAAAATAAAAAGAAGGGCTTT
>DUAL01000288.1:0-281 GCA_012960835.1 Flavobacteriales bacterium
GGCTTGTCTCGCTTAATTCGCCGCCTTGGCTTAATGCGTAAATTAAGCTCTAGTTCCCGATAAATTCGGTAAACACGTTTATGGTTCCAGCCGTAACCTTTGATATTACGAAGGTATAAAAAGCATAGCCCAAAGCCCCAGCGCTTATGGGTATCACTTAATCGAAGTAACCAGTTGGCTATTTCGGCATTTTCACCACTCAGTTTTGCAGGGTAACGATAACAGGTTTCACTGATAGAAAAGGTTTTGCAAGAGAGCCTGATGCTGACTTGATAGTGCGC
>DUAL01000288.1:485-743 GCA_012960835.1 Flavobacteriales bacterium
GGTCAGGAACAGATTTACCCATCTCGTTTTGCTTTAAGATGCTGAGTATTTGGCTGTCGGTATGTCGTATTTTTTCATAGAAAACTCCTTCATTTAGTCTATCTGAGTTTTCTACTTTTAACGCCTATTATTTATTGGGGGGATTACAGAACCAATCCGGAAAATATTGCGGCATATCGGCGAGCTGGATCATGCGCCGGCGATTTCTCCTGCTCGAGACCCGCCGATATTCTGTGCGGAGATAGATCAAACTCAGTA
>DUAL01000288.1:982-1893 GCA_012960835.1 Flavobacteriales bacterium
ACTTTGTTTTTTTTTGCCTATAGTTGGTAGTCTGATGGCTGTATAACATTTAATAGTACTTTGCCTTTGTGGCTTGGAATTCCTATTCTTTGGCTTGCAATAAATGAGGAGTCCATATATGAGCGCTAAATTCTTATATAAGCCGTTGAATAATATGTTTCATCAGGTTTGTTAGCACTCACCCATTTGGTGGAGAAAAACCGCTCCATGGTTTTTCTAGGTTTATAGGAAAGGAATAAATGATGCTACATATTTAACTCAACTTTTTTATAACTTGTACAAAAATTATGAAAATATTCAAAATAATAACATTACTATTCGCTCTTACTTTACATGGTGGTAATGTTTCTGCACAAAAAGTTTATTCCGTAGATGCAGATTATAAAGCAGATGTAAAAGTTTATGTTGTTGACGCAGGCTATAAAGCGGACTTGCTGGTTTACAAAGTGAATGCAGATTATAAAGCTGGAAAAAATGATGGAAAATGGTTCTTTACAGATGCGGATTACAAAGCAGATAAAAAAATATATTTTGTTGATGCCGGTTACAAGGCTGATATTAAAATATATTTTGTAGACAGTGATTACAAAGCAAAATGGAATAAATCAGACAAGAAGCACACGATGTATTAATCCTTGATATAAGGATAACTAACATTGCTAAGAAAGACCCTGTCAAGAATTCTGTGTGAACGCTGAGGTTTTAACCTGAATCCGTGATTCCGCGACGGTACAGAACACAAGCTATTGATTCTACAGCGGTTAAAAAAATGCCCGCTTAACCTAAGGGTGAAGCTAAGATTTTTTTAAATCCCTTGTGAAACCAATATCTTGCGCCTTGCTATCCGCATTGAAGTCACGTATCCAGGCTATACTTTAAAACTTGTTTTATTTAAAATTTTATTTCAGTTC
>DUAL01000289.1:0-257 GCA_012960835.1 Flavobacteriales bacterium
TCTACCATCACATTTCCTGTAATTAGTAATCCTGGATTCCCTTTTGCCCAAACCTTATACGCATTAATTAAACCCTTGCTTGGTGCGTGGTTTCGCGTTCCAAAGTTTTCACTCATTGCAGATTTTGCAATTCTGTTTTTTAAAACTGACCCATTTGGCAAAGTAAAAGAGGAAGCGATATTCTTCATTGATTTTTTATCAGATATATTTGGGTAAAATTACTAATTATATACTTAAAAAAGTTCGAAATAAGGACC
>DUAL01000289.1:294-11112 GCA_012960835.1 Flavobacteriales bacterium
ACTCATTTGAGTGGGTTTTTGTTTGCTTTTTTTAAAATATTACACTTAATACCAGGACTTAAAGTCTTAGTATAATAATCTCCCAACAAATAATCTATTTCATTTCTAATATCAGGATATCGTTGAGAAATATTCAGGATTAATAACATTGCATAATATCGTGTCCCTGACTTCAAATTAATATCTTCCCATAGATTGATACAAATATCAAGAAGATATCCTTCTTGTTTTTTAGACAATTTAAATTTACTTACTATCTTTAAGAGCTCCCTTTGATGACCTGATTCCTTGCCTGGTATAGACTTAATTATCTTTAGAATGAAGGAGCTTAATCTTTTATCATCTTTATTTAAAATACGTGTTAATAACCAGGCTGCTCTCCACGAATAATCTTTCTCATTATTAATAGCTAAAGCAACTATATTCTTAAAATTAGATTGATCTGAATTTAAGAATACGTTTACTTCTTCACTGTCAATACTACTCCAACATCTATTATTTTTAAAATTTTTTAATACCTGTATAGACATAATTAGCAAAACTATATAAAAGATTTAAAAAAAGTTCGAAATAAGGACCGAGAGGTCCACAAATAAGAAAGTCCACTATGGACTTTCTTATTTTAACTACTCTCTTTTCAGTTTACGGTACTTAATACGCTTTGGAGAAATATCACCCAATCGTTTCTTACGATTTTCCTCATAATCAGAATAACCACCTTCAAAATAAACTACTTTGGAATCACCCTCAAAAGCTAGGATATGCGTACACACCCTGTCCAAGAACCATCTATCGTGAGAAATAATTACCGCACAACCTGCAAAATTATCTAACCCTTCTTCCAAAGCTCTTAAAGTATTTACATCCAAATCATTGGTTGGCTCATCCAGTAAAAGCACATTTGCTTCTTGCCTTAAGGTCATGGCTAGGTGCAAACGGTTACGCTCCCCACCTGAAAGTACACCTATTTTTTTATTTTGGTCAGAACCGTTAAAATTAAATTTAGCAACATAAGCCCTGGAGTTCATTAACTTCCCGCCAACATTTACTTGTTCCAATCCACCAGTAATTTGCTCCCAGATTGTTTTTTCCAAATCAATATCGGTATGTTGCTGATCCACATAAGCAATCTTAACTGTTTCTCCAACTTTAAATGTTCCGGAATCAGCAGTTTCTTGCCCCATAATCATACGGAACAAAGTTGTTTTTCCTGCCCCATTCGGCCCAATAATCCCTACAATTCCTGCAGGGGGTAATTTGAATTCTAAGTTTTCATACAATAACTTATCACCAAAGGCTTTACTTACTTTTTCTGCATCAATTACATTAGTCCCTAGCCTTGGCCCTGGCGGAATATACAATTCAATTTTATCTTCTTTATCCCTTCCCTCACTACCTAGTAATTTTTCATAATTACTCAAACGTGATTTTGATTTTGTACGCCTTCCTTTTGGTGACATACGTACCCATTCCAACTCACGCTCTAGAGTTTTCCTACGCTTACTTTCTGTCTTTTCCTCTTGGGCTAATCGTTTTGTTTTTTGTTCCAACCATGATGTGTAATTTCCTTTCCAAGGAATCCCTTCTCCTCTATCCAATTCTAAAATCCAACCTGCGACATTATCTAGGAAGTATCTATCGTGCGTAATCGCAATTACTGTTCCTTTGTATTCTGAAAGGTGTTGTTCCAACCACATTACGGACTCTGCATCCAAATGATTGGTTGGCTCATCCAATAGTAAGATTTCTGGCTCTTGCAATAATAATCGGCAAAGGGCAACTCGTCTTCTTTCCCCTCCTGAAAGTACTGAAATTTGAGCATCTGGTTCTGGGCACCTTAAAGCATCCATTGCAATATTCAGTTTGGTATCAATATCCCAAGCACCAAGCGCTTCAATCTTATCTTGCAACACCCCTTGATCTTTCATTAACTTCTCCATCTTGTCAGCATCCTCATAATTTTCAGGTAAGCCAAAAGCATCATTTATGGCATTATAGTCCGCCAATACATCTACCGCTTCTTGCATTCCCTCCTTTACAATTTCCAATACGGTTTTACTATCATCTAGCTTTGGTTCTTGCTCCAAATACCCCACTTTATAGCCATCCGAGAAGGTGACATCCCCTTGATAGGACTTTTCAACCCCTGCAATTATGTTTAAAAGAGTAGATTTACCCGAACCATTAAGTCCTATAATACCAATTTTGGCACCATAGAAAAAGGAAAGGTAAATCTCCTTTAGTACTTGTTTTCCATTATTAAAGGATTTGGAAACCCCTATCATTGAAAAAATTATTTTCTTATCGTCTGACATATTTTTATTTTATTAAAATGCAAAAGTAATTAATACTTTAATTGAAAAATAAAAAGGGGTTAAATTTGAGAGGAGGAAGAGCCATTTTTTCATGCTCCAAATTTAAGAAAATAAGTCACTCAGCCAATGCTTAAAAGTTTGTGTTTTTCCATTCAATTTCTTTTCTTATTTTTACTGAAAAATTTTTATGAAACAATTCCTTTTTTTCCTTTTCTGCATCCCGCAATTATTATGGGCACAAAGCAATTGGTGCGGAACTTCTGATAAAATGATTCCCAGCAATCCCACTATTCAAGAGCAGAATTTAATGCACAAAATCAGAACTACTATTGCAAATAGTAGTTTCAATAAAAGCCAAGATTCTTTGCTGATTATTCCAACTGTAGTGCATATTGTTCACTTTAACGGAAATGGAGATATTACCGATTTGCAAGTGCAAGATGGGATGCGAGTAATCAATGAAGATTTCAGAAGAACAAATTCCGATACGGTAAACGGAAATCCTATTTTTTATCCTTTTGCGGCTGATTGTAAAATAGAATTCCGATTGGCAAAATTAGATCCCAATGGTGATTCCACCACAGGAATTACACGAACAGACACCTCAATTTATCCGCACCCTGAACCAACAAATGCCAATTTTGACAACATAAAATATGCTGTAAATTGGCCAAGTACTATGTATTTTAACATTTGGCTTACGCGTCATATCTCTGGCGGAACGAATGGCTATGCGCAATATCCTGGAACAGCTTTTACCTATGGTGGACCCTGGGAAACTTACGGTCCTACTATTCGCTCTTACGAATGGGGCACTATTGGAACTTCAACTTCCGACGGAAGAGTTGGAACACACGAAATTGGGCACTGTTTGGGACTGTATCATACTTTCCTTAGTTTTTCTACTGGCTGTGGAGCAGAATGCGATACTACTGGAGATGAGGTTTGCGATACCCCACCAACCACTCCTACTTTTGATTGTGATACGAGCAATTTATGTTCCAATGATTTGTTAGGCCCATCTGCTTTCACTATGGATATGCCCGACCAATTGGAAAATTACATGAGTTATAACGATTGCCAAAGTTTGTTTACTCAGGGGCAGAAAGATAGAATGAGAGGATTCCTTACCACCTTAGACACACTTAACGGATTGTATTTAGACAACAACCTTATTGCTACTGGACTCATGCAACCCACCGCTATTACTGAAGTGCCAGATACTGAAAATAGAAAACTCCTGAAAATTGTAGATGTGTTGGGCAGAGATACGCCTTTCAAAAAGAATACCCCTCTGTTTTATTTGTATGATGATGGGACTGTGGAGAGAAGGATTGTTATATCCAATTAAAAACATAAAAATGAGAATAAAAGTTTTAAAATCAATATTTGTAAGAGACCTGAAAAAACTTAAATCAGAAATTGAATCATATAAAAATGAAAAAAATATTTGGGCTAAAGACAGGAATATAACTAATTCTGCTGGAAATTTATGTCTACATATAATTGGCAATCTCAACTGGTTTATTGGAGGTCAACTTGGGGACACAGGTTACATTAGGCGGAGAGATCTTGAATTTTCAAAAAAAAATGTTTCAAAAGCCGATTTATTAATGGAAATCAATAAGGTAATATCAATGCTTGATAATGCTCTTGATAAAATCACTAATAACCAACTTGAGAATGAATACCCAATTTTAGTTTTTGAAAAAAAAACTTCAACATATTATTTCTTAGTGCATCTTACCACACATTTAGCTTATCATCTAGGGCAGATTAATTATCACAGACGACTATTAGATGAATAAAAATATTTGACCTTATTCTTTTGTTAAGTAATTAAAATATTGAAATAACAAAATTCTGTCTGAGCTAAAGGCGAGTTTAATTTTGTTCTATATTTTATGTTTCTTATAGATTCAAAGAATTAAGTCTTGAACTTTTAGTTCGTTTTGTTTTAAAACAAAATGAACATGGAAAAGGGAGATCCTTCACATTCGTTCAGGAAGACAACATTTATTGTTACCCCTCTGTCATAAATGACATCTCCCCTAAAAACAGGGGAGAAATTATGTTTTTCTGTGGTCTATCTACTGAATGCTGAAACTGCCTTCTATCTCTCCTACTTCAACTTCTCCGCTAAGGAATTATCGTACAACTCTTTATATTCAGCAATATCCCCAAAAGAAGTGTCATCAATACGGATATCGCCTTTGGTAACATGCCCTAAAAGCATATAAGGGGTGTGGCTATTTTTTAGCAAATCCAAGAATTTACCCTCAGTGGTTTCACAAACAGAAACCACAACTCTGGATGGTGCTTCACCAAAAAGCAAAGCATCTACTCTTACTTCACAACAGGAAGTAATATCAAAACCCAGATTCTTGTACATGGCACTTTCTAGTAGTGTAATAAAGAGTCCGCCATCAGCAATATCGTGTGCGGATTCTACAACGCCTGCTCTTATAAGTTTGATAATCGTTTGTTGCAATTCGTATTCCACATCCAAATCAAAGTTTGGTGCAGGAGATTCTTTCACGCCATGAAAAGAAGCCAAATATTCCGAGCTTGAAATATCATTTTCACACTTTCCAAGCAAATAAATCAAATCCGATTTTCCTTTAAACGCAAGGGAAGTAATGTGTTTTTTGTCTTCCACAATACCCAACATCCCAATGGTTGGTGTTGGGAAAACAGGCACTTCCGTGCCCTCCACAGCCGATTGGTTATAGAAACTTACATTACCACCGGTAACGGGCGTATTGAATTTTTTACAAGCTTTTGTCATTCCTTTTATAGCACCCACAAATTGCCAATATACTTCTGGATTATAAGGATTTCCAAAGTTCAAACAATTTGTAATTGCAGATGGCACACCACCAGAACAAACAATGTTTCTGGCAGCTTCTGCCACAGCCATGGCACAACCCTCTTCTGGGTCGGCATTTACCATTCGCGCATTACAATCAACCGTCATGGCAAGGGCTTTATCCGTACCTTTCAAATTTACAATTCCTGCATCAGTTGGGTAATTGGTACTCATATTTATTGTGCCAACCATAGAATCATACTGCTCATATACCCATCTTTTGGATGCGATATTTTGATGTGCTGTTAGGAATTTTGCCACCTCTACCAAATCGGTTGGCTGCTCAACATTATTAATATCAAACTTTTTATACTGCTGATAATAAGCTGGCTCTGTGTATTCTCTTTCATAAACTGGCGCGCCTCCTCCTAAAACCAAATCATCACAAGGTAAATCGCCAACCAACTCGCCATGCATATAATATTTTACCCTATCGCCTGGGGTAACTTCTCCAATTTGCTCACAACTCAAATCCCATTTGTTAAATATGGCATTTACAATGTCCTCTTTTCCTTTTTCTACTACCACCAACATTCGCTCTTGCGATTCAGAAAGTAGAATTTCCCAATCCTTCATATCCTTTTGGCGAGTTGGCACTTTATCCAAATGGATAATCATGCCATGTTTTCCGGCAGCAGACATCTCATTGGAAGAGCAAGTAATCCCAGCTGCACCCATATCTTGCATACCCACAACTGCATCTGTTTTTCCCAATTCCAAAGTGGCTTCCAACAATAACTTTTCTTGGAAAGGATCGCCTACTTGCACTGCTGGCAAATCATTAGCTGAATCTTCCGTAATATCTTTTGATGCAAATGATGCGCCATGTATTCCATCTTTTCCTGTTCTTGAGCCCACTATAAAAACAGGATTTCCAACACCAGATGAAGTAGCTGAAATCATTTCACCCTTTTTCATTATTCCTGCCGAAAAAGCATTTACAAGCGGATTGGTATTATAGCAATCATCAAAAAATACCTCCCCACCAACAATAGGAATTCCGAAAGCATTTCCATAGTCGCCAATACCTTTTACAACTCCTTTCACCAGCCACTTTGTTCTGTCTAACTTTATGTTTCCAAAACGCAAAGAATTCAGCTGAGCCACTGGGCGAGCACCCATTGTGAAAATATCTCTATTTATCCCACCCACTCCTGTTGCGGCTCCTTGATATGGCTCCAATGCAGAAGGATGATTGTGCGACTCAATTTTGAAACAACATGCTAATCCGTTACCAATATCCACCAAACCTGCATTCTCTTCTCCTGCCTCTACCAACATGTGTGGTCCTGTTTTAGGCAGGGTTTTAAGCCATTTAATGGAGTTTTTATAGGAACAATGTTCTGACCACATCACCCCAAAAACACTCAGCTCACAAAAGTTAGGTGTTCGTCCTAATATCTCCTTAATTTTCTCAAATTCTGCTGGCAAGAGCCCCATTTCCTGGGCTTGTTCTAAGGTTGCTAATGTGGTAGTTGCCTGTAATGACATTTTTTATAATTTTTATGAAAGCAAAAATAATAGAATCGACCTATTTATTCGTTTTTATTTTTTTGATTTTTGCTTTTTTTTAACAAATAAAAAACCCTAATATATTTCAGGGTTAAATAATTCTGGGTTTTTCCCTACTTTGTCTTTATAATATTCTTGAATCATTTCCATATCTTTTTGTAAATCTCCACTTGCTTGTAGCACATCTAAAAAACCCACCTCCTTTTTGGCATAATCCATATACATCAGTACAATGGGAACCCCTGCCTTTTGTGCAATAAAATAAAAACCCGTTTTCCATTTTTTCACTCTTTTTCTTGTTCCCTCTGGCGCAATACCTAAAATCAAATTATCTGCCTTTTTTAATCTTTCCACTACTTGGTCAACTGTATTTTTGGCTGTTTTTCGATAAACAGGTATTCCCCCATTCCATCTTATCAGAATACTAAGTGGCCAAAAATACAGCTCACTTTTTATTAAATACTTAGGACTCAACGCAACGATATAGGCAAAACACCTGCCAATAAGGAAATCCCAGTTGGAAGTATGGGGTGCAGAAATGACAATGTATTTTTTTATTTCTGGAATGCTACCAACTACTTTCCAGCCCATTATCTTAAAAATAAATTTGCTCAGTATCTTTTTCATGTTCAAAAAATATTTTACAAAGAAAAAACAAATTATTATTTATTCAGCAAAAATTGTAGATTTGCGAATTAAAATTTTAATTAGATGAAAGCCAAACAAATTGCATTAATCCTAATTCCACTCAATATTATCCTTGCTTATTTTGTGTATAACAGTATCAACAGTGAAGTAGAGTTTCAGAAATTAGCAAAAGTAAGAATTGCTGAAAATATTCAAAAGCTCAAAGATATTAGAGCCGTGCAAATTTCTTACAAAAATAAACACAAAGGATTTTCTGATGATTTCGATAGTTTACTGGTTTTTATGAATTATGATTCGGTAGCTGTGGTAAAATCGGAAGGGGAAGCTCCTGATTCTTTAACAGAATTACAAGCTGTGCAAGCAGGGCTTATCAGTAGAGATACCATCTACATTGCTGCAAAATCCCATATTTTTAATGAAGATTATTTAACCACAAGAAATGAAAAATTTCCTCTTAATATAGAGCAGTTACGATACATCCCTTATACAGCAGACAAATCTTACGAAATTGATGCCGGAAGTGTTGAGAAAGGAGAAGTAATAGTGCAGGTTTTTGAAGTTTCAGCCAAATACGGAGATGTGCTAATCGGATTAGATGCCGAAAATAAAAAATATGATTTGTCCAGCTTTTTAAGAGTTGGCTCCATGTCAGAAGCTTCTTTAAATGGAAACTGGGGCGAGTAACATATTGCTAAAAATAAATTTCAGCCCATCCTCACCCAATAATTTATTGACTGAAAAATGCCATCTTTCAGTGGAAATTGGGCTTAATAATTTTTCCTATTGCCTTTTTGACACCTTAACTTTTACCTATATATTATTAAAGAAATTTGAGTTTCAGGCAAAGGATATTAAGGAAAGTTGTGAAAAAATAACAAATATTATAGCTAGTGAAGATCTCCTGCAAAAAGAGTTTTATTCTAGTTCACTAGCTTTTAATAACTTCCCCTCTACTCTTGTTCCAACTCCTTTTTACAAAAAAGAAAAAAACAGAGAAATTCTCAGTTTTAATCATGAAATAGAAGAAGTTTTAACGGATAAAATGCATCAAATGGATGCCATAAATATTTATTCTGTCCCAACCGAGCTGCTAAATCTTATCAATAAATCATTCCCTAACACACAAAAAAAATGCAATAGCAGTATACTGATTGACCAACTTTTGTTGCAAAATGAAAAAACAGAGAAAACAATAGTATATGCATCTATTGAGAGAAAAAAATTAGAAGTATGTGTGCTTAGTGAAAATAAGTTAGAATTCCATAATAGTTTTACTACCGATACAAAAGAGGATTTGTTGTATTTCTTGCTTTTTAGCATGGAACAATTAGGGTTATCGCCTGAGAAAACAGAATTAGTATTGCTTGACGATATTTTAAAATCGGATGAAAAATACAATCTTTTATATGAGTATGTAAGGAATATCTCTTTTGGGAATCGGTCAGAAAATTTGAATTTTACCAAAGAGTTAGAAAGCATAAAATCCCATCAATATTTCTGTCTTTTTTCCCAACTTTTGTGCGCATAATTTCAGGAAAACATAAAGGAAAAATTTTATCGGCACCAAAAAAATTGCCCGTTCGCCCAACTACTGATATGGCAAAGGAAGCCCTTTTTAATATTCTGGAAAACCGCTATTATTTAGACACTAAAAAAGTATTGGATTTGTTCTCTGGAACAGGAAATATCGCCTTTGAATTTGCATCAAGAGGTTGTGAGAATATAACGGCAATCGATAAGAATTTTCATTGCAATAAATTTATTATGCAAACGGCAGCCGATTTAGAATACAATATAAATGTAAAAAAAATGGACTGCTTGGATTTCTTGGAGAAAACAAAATCAAATTACGATATTATTTTTGCAGATCCGCCTTACAATTTTGAGCATTACCAACAGTTGAAAGACAATATTTTCAGTAAAAAATTAGTTAGAAAAGATGGCTGTTTAATCATTGAGCATGATGCTAATACTTGCTTTGATGCTGAAAATTTGGAGCTCAGAAAATATGGAAGCGTTCATTTTAGTATTTTTGCAAATTAATATAAAAGATCAATGAATAGAATTGCAATTTTTCCGGGTTCGTTTTCCCCTTTTACTTTGGGACATAAATCAGTGGTGGATAGTGCAATCCCATTGTTTAATAAAGTGATAATTGCTGTTGGCATCAATTCAGAAAAGAACCAATATTTTTTAATTGAAGAGCGCATGCAGTGGATAGAATCAGTTTATGACAATAATCAAAAAATTGAAATCAAAAGATATGAGGGCTTAACAGTAGATTTCTGCAAAAAAGAAAATGCAAACTATATAATAAGAGGACTTAGGGATTCACATGATTTTACGTTTGAAAAGAATATTGCACAAATGAATAAAAAGCTAAATCCTGATATTGAAACTATCTTTATCATCACTCCCCCTGAACTTTCGCATATTTCCTCCACTATTTTAAGAGATATTATAAAAAACGGAGGAGATATCAGTGAATTTATACCGAAAGAAATTAATATTTAATACCTAAAAACTTAAAAAAATGAACTTAAAGACTCTAACAATAATTTTATGTGCAACACTACTTTTTGCTTGTACAAAAACAGACCCAAAGCAAGTCACCATTACAGGAAAAATAACTAATCCTATAGGTGAGAGTGTTATCTTTTCTAATCAGGATACTGCCTATTCTACAACTGCAAATAAAGATGGTTCTTTTAGTATTTCTTTTTTGTTGGATTCTGCCGAATATTTGAATTTTGAGCATGGAGTTGAGCGCACTGCTATGTTTGTAAAACCGAGTGATAAAATCAATCTTACAATTGATACAGAACTTTTTGATGAAACCATAAAATATGAAGGAAGTGAAGAATCTTCTTTTTTAGCAAAATTATATTTGCTGGAAGAAGAGAATGACTTTTTTGGAAAAGTTTTCTACCTCAGCAATATGCAAGAATACAAAGGTATTTTAGAAGATTACAAAACAGCTGTAATCCTTAAATTTGGAAGAATAACAGATAGTACATTTATCAAAAATGAAATTGCTGAACTGGATAAAAGTATTGCTAATTTTATTAGCCGACAAGGTAAACTCTCAGAATACACAAAAGATGTAAAAAACTATATGTGGGAAACAAAAAACTTAGGCAGAAACTTTAACTTTTATGCTGCAATGGATTCTTTAAATAGCGAACAATTTAGCAATATGTTAGAGGGGTATTCTGCTGAATTTCTTGCTTTACTTAGCAAGGTTACAGATGCAGATTTTATTGTAAAAGCAAAAGAGAGAATTAAAAATACTACAAGTAATTGGGGCGATAGAAAAACGGCAATTGACAATATGCCAAAAGAAGGTGAGCCAGCCATTGACTTTACTTATCCGGATAAAGATGGAAATGAATTTTCGCTTGCTAGTTTCAAAGGTACTTTGATTTATGTAGATGTATGGGCAACTTGGTGCGGACCATGCAAAGCAGAAATCCC
>DUAL01000290.1 GCA_012960835.1 Flavobacteriales bacterium
TTACAAAGTCGATAGATTAATGGTCCGTCCTCCCGGATTTGAACCGGGGACCTGCCGGTAACTGCGGCCTCCCGTACTCACGGGTAAAAGGGTTAGACCCCTACAGCCGGCCGCTCTGGCCAGTCTGAGCTAAGGACGGTATCGCTTGCATTTAGTGACCGCTATTTGTTGCTTCTTCTAATTCTTCCTCGAATTTCTGGGTCTCTAATTCCATATTAGTATATTCTTTTCCATCTACAAGTGTTGTATTATCTACATTCATTTTATCAGTACCGCTATATACAGATGAAGCTTGATAATAAAAACAAGCACCCATTATACCTTTTACAATCAATTGAGTATACTCAACACCATTAGCATTGAACAAATAGTTCTTAGCGCCATCGCTACTTGAAACAACTCCGGCAACACCATTACTTCCTGCAGTAGTAGATGAACTAATTGCTGCTAATGAATCCATGTAAGATTCAAATTGTGTCTGTACCAGTTCAAAAGTTTTATTTTTTAATTGCTTAGTAGAGCTATTAAGATCTGTAGCAGTCCAGGCATGACCATCATTTGAAAACATTGCCTTCATAGTAGCTCCCTCAATTACAGTACCAGATGTATTTGCCGTTTTCATATAGGTCTCTAACTCTCCAAGCATATCAAGCCTTTCAACCTGACCACTGTAACTTGCATTTGTGAAGTTATAAGTTGTTGGGATGTCATAAGCCTTGTCTTTTTTACAAGAAACACTTAATAAGAATATAAATATTAACCCGATTACAAAAGAAGTAAAGTGTTTTTTTTTCATTTATAATTTTTGATTTATTTATATTTAGACTAAATCCAAATAACAAGGCAAAGATATTGTGTAGTAATCATATCTGCAATACCTAATAATAGGTATTTTTTAGAAAGAGGTAGCTGACTTTATATGAATACAATATTATAAGATTTCAATAAAATATTATATTTGGCACTAATTTTTTAGTTATGAATTCTTTTATAATTGCCTTTCGCGAATGTCTTGAATCTGCTTTAATAGTAGGTATTATTTATACTCTTCTTGTTAAAAAAGATCTGAAAAACCATATTAAAACACTTTGGTGGGGTATCGGTATAGCTATTTTAGCAAGCATCGCTGTAGCTATTGGTCTGGATAAGATCACAAAGCTTATACAAAACGAATCATACATTAAGCTTTCAGAAAGTTTATTTATGTTAATTACTGCCGGGTTCTTATTATATGTTATATTCTGGCTTTCTAAGAATGTATCTTCTAGGGAAGAGCTTGAAAAAAAAACCAAAAATGCCAGCCAGAGCAAATATGGAATAGGCATTTTCATTTTGGTATTTTTTGCCATTCTCAGAGAAGGCTTTGAAACAGCCATGTTCCTTTTTGCAAATATAAGAATGGGCTCATTTTCAATTTCAGGCTTTACAGCAGGTATAATTCTGGCTGCTGCAATTGGTTATATGATCGTTGCACAAGGCAAGAAAGTAAATTTGAAACCTTTTTTTAGTATATCTACTTTTTTTCTCGTTCTTTTTGCTGCAGGTATGGTAGCATACGGCACACATGAATTTGAGGAATTTGTTGTGAAAGGCGATCATCTTGATGTGTTTGGGCTTGATAATAAATCTGAAATTTCAAGGTCATGGAATATTTTTAAGCCTGTTAAAGAATTAACTGAAGGTCAAAGTGAAATATTCTATTCTTTTAATGAAAAAAAGGGTGTCTATATTCACATACTTCATGACAAAGGAAATATAGGGCAATTTCTTAAAGGTTTTTTTGGTTATAATTCTGACCCTAATTGGCCTGAATTTATTTTATGGTTATTTACATTAGGAATAGGTCTGAATATGTGGAGAAGGTTCTATATCACATAGTTGT
>DUAL01000291.1 GCA_012960835.1 Flavobacteriales bacterium
TTGGATAATATTTCGAACAACTGTTTGATAGGTGCTGTAAATGCTTTTGGAGGAAAAACAAATGCTATTGTTAGTCAGATTGATGGAACAACTGATGAAGTACCAAATGTAGCCAGAAAATACAAAGAAGCAGGAATTACTTCAATTGTTGTAGGAGATCATAATTATGGAGAAGGTTCGTCAAGAGAGCATGCGGCTATGGAACCAAGACACCTTGGTGTGATGGCAGTTATTGTAAAATCATTTGCTCGTATTCACGAAACAAATTTAAAGAAACAAGGTATGTTAGGACTTACTTTTGCAAATGAAAGTGACTATGATTTGATAAAAGAAGATGATACATTTAGTTTCACGGATTTAGCAAATTTTAGAGCAAAAAAACAACTTACTTTAGAAGCAGTTCATACTGACGGAACAATAGATACTATCAAGTTGGATCACACTTACAATGAAGCTCAAATTGATTGGTTCAAGGCAGGTTCTGCACTCAACTTAATTAGAAAACAGAACACTTAAAACTTTTATAAATCACTAAAATATAAATCATGGATATAAGTATTTTTTTCGTTAAATTTTATGGTTACTTTTTCTTTCTATTTGCTGGCGCATTGCTCATTAGTAAAAAAGGTAGGGAGGTTATGATAGCCGCATCCAAAGACGAAACCCATATAATGTTTACTGGTATGCTGTCCTTGTTTATTGGCTTACCAGTAATTATCCTGCACAACATCTGGACTTTTGATGTGTTAGGATTTGTAACCTTTATTGGTTGGATTTCAGTAGTAAAAGGAGTAGTTCGCATTGCGTTTCCCTCATTTGTAGTCAAAAAAATGGAAAGCTATAATAGTGACTCAAAAGTATGGCTCATTATAGGGGTACTAATTGGTGCGGGACTTATATACTGTGGCTATTATCCTTATTGGTGTTAATGTTAAGGCGATTTGCTAGATACACCCTATTAACTATAACTTCATTAGTTTTTGTATTCGCACTACTTTCTGGATCAGAAGATTATGGAGGAGGATTGATGGGAATTGTAAAAAATTCCCCAAATGCTTTACCATGGCTTTTACTTTTCGGACTTAATTATTTAGTTTGGAGAAAAGAATTTTTAGGAGGGATCATACTCACAATTTTCGGAATTGCTATTACTATATTTTTTAATAGTGGACCAAATTTTTGGTGGAGCACCTTTACACTCACTAACCTCATTACACTTTTAGGTATAGTTTTTATATATTTAGGAAAGAAAGAATCTAAAAAATAGGAATATCATCCAAAAAACTAATAGAGTTATTCTTATAATCCATCCTACAACAAAAATGTTGCATTCCATTTGTCACCACCAAAAACGGAACCTTTAACTTAAAATTATATTTTGCAATCTGGTTAAAAGTATCTTGGGTGATCTTAACATTTGGCGCCTTGCATTCCACTATCATTTTTGCTTTTCCTTCTGTAGTATAAAGCATAATATCTGCTCTTGTTTTTAAAGCATTATATTTTACCATTTTCTCCACTCCCATCAATCCCATTGGGTAGTTTTTCTCGGTATTTAAGTAATGAATAAAATGCTGCCGTACCCATTCTTCTGGGGTTAAAACAAAATATTTTTTTCTTATCACATCAAAAACTTGTATAGTTCCTTTAACTGATTTAGTTTTGAGGGCTACTTTAGGAAGGTTTAATTGTGGCATTTTCATAAAAGCAAAATAAGTGAATTATAAAGAAATCATATCATCAATAAGCAATAAAGATTTTCATCCTATCTATTTTTTAATGGGGGAAGAACCATTTTATATCGATAAAATTTCAGATTATATTTCCGATAATGTTTTAGAATCACAAGAAAAAGAATTTAATCAATCTGTACTTT
>DUAL01000292.1 GCA_012960835.1 Flavobacteriales bacterium
AAAAGTAGTATTTGCATGGGGAAGATTTAATCCCCCCACCACGGGACATGGCGTAGTTATAGATCGGGTTGCTAAGGAAGCAACCAGTAGGTCTGCTGACTATGCTATTTTTGCATCTAAAACTCAAAAAAGCTGTATTGTTGAAATTGGCGTTGCAAGAGGAATGACAACTAGATTTTTATCTGAACATATCTCCTTAAAAAATTACGATGTAGAATACTACTGCATAGACACATTTTCCTCTTTTACTGACAAAGATCTCAACTTTGAAGTTAAAAAAAGAGGAAAAAATACCAAAGAACTAATAGGATTTGCATACAATGATTACAAAAAATGGAAAATAAATTTTAAAAAATTTAGCTTTATAAAGCCTATAAAACACGATTGTTCAACCTTTGACTTCTCTACAATAGCGCCAATCAATTTATGTTTTCTAGACGTTGATCTTTATCTCCCAACAAAAAATACCCTTAATAACATATGGGACCATATGGCGATAAATTCTACAATTATTGTAGATGATGTTATGGACAACAATCAGTGGGATGGAGCCTATCAGGCATTCATGGAATTTGTAAATGAAAAAAAATTAAATTACTATTTAGTAGGAAACAAATGCGGAGTGATTCAAAAAGTAAAATAGCTCTACTTAAAAAGGTAAATTAATTTTATTACAACATATTTTAATGAAAATACAAGAAAAGATCTGGCTCCATAATAGATTCCAAAATTTTTATTAATTATAAAGGCTAACTCTTTTCTGGCCGCCCAAGAGTTGCTACTCACCCCACGATTGTTATAGAAAACCTTTCCAGAGTTTGAAAAGGGTAAAAGATCATAGCCATGTCTTAAAAAATAATCATAGTCTGCCGCATACTTATATTGTAAATCATACTTTATATTCATATTCTTGAATACAATGCCTTGATGACAATATGGGATTGAAAACTTTTTATCACGTAACTTAACCCACTTTTCTTTTCCTAAATGGGTTTTATATATCGTTGGAATGAAACACGCTTCTGTTATCTTATCAAACACATCAGTTGTTAAATATCGGTCTCCTGAATTCATAAAAGTAATAAGATCGCCTTTTGCAATATCAATACCCTTGTTCATTGCATGATAAATACCTTTATCTGATTCACTAACCCAATATTCGATACTTGATTCAAATTTTCTTATTATCTTGGTAGTTCCGTCGTTACTTTTACCATCTATTACAATATATTCTATATTCTCGTAATTTTGATTAACAACGCTTAGTATTGTCTCCTCTATATTAGCCACATCATTGTATACAACTGTAACAATAGAGATAAGCGGTCCTATTTTTTCACGATTATTTTTCATTATGAATGATTGGGATGAGTCAAACTTAAAATAAATTGAAATTTACATGCTTAAATATAATAAACCAATATGTAAATAACTTAGGAATCATTTAATATTGATTTATATAGGTCAATATATCTTGTAGATACAACATTTGAATCGAAGTCCTTTACAACCTTATTTCTAGCATTGTTGGAAATACTATTATAGTTTTCATGATTTAAAATGTAGTTTATGCCGTTTCTCAAATCTTGAGTATCAAATGGATCTGCCAAATAACCATTCTTCATGTGGGTAATCATATCCTTATTACCGCCAATATCAAATGCAACTACCGGGACTCCACAAGATAAACTCTCCATAATGGCATTAGATAGATTTTCCTGCAAACTAGGAACAACCATAACATCTGCAGCATTATATAATACACTTAAAGCCACATCATCATGCAATTGTCCAATGTAGTTTACCTTTAGTTTAGCGGGAAACTGATTCTTTCCTTTGGGTCTACCACTCCCAAAAACAACTAACTCTACTTTTTTTTCATCCAAGCCTTCCAATGACTTTACAAGTTCAGAAAATCCTTTTCTGGGGTCTGTTGTGGGACTCATGGACCCAAATAAGATCAACTTCTTATTTGTTGGAATATTGTATATATTTTTCGCCATTATTTTTTCAAGCGGTTTAAATATATTTGTGTCAATTGGATTAGGAAGGTTTGTGTGTTTTCTATTCTTTAAAAGGGTACTAGACTTTGAACAATCGTTTATCCAACTACTAAGCCCAACAATATGAAGGTTGGTTATTTTTTTGTAAGTTGTTTTTTTTCTTTCAAAAACCTTTTTGCTTAAATCGTTAATTTTGTTACTACCCAAAATTTTACATCTTCCGCATTCTTTTTTATAAGAATTATGATCTTCATCATAATGCGGTCCTCCAGTAAATGGCCACATATCATGCAATGACCAGACTATAGGAGCTCTTATTTTAGATAACTCTTCTATTTTAATCATTCCTCCACAAATCCAATGCAGATGAACAATATCAGGATTTAGATCGTTTATTTTTTTTGATATATGGTTGAGACCTAGCCACGAAGGACTAAATAATGTTTGCGTTCTATTTTTATAAAAATTAACAGGAATACTATCAACTGTAGGCCTAACTTTTGCTAATAATTTTAAAAAATTAGAATCAGGGCCAATGACAGTATAATCATCACCACCCTTATCTTGAACGAGCATCTTACTATCAACACCTTGTTTCAATAAAGACTGATGCAATCGATATGCCGCTCTTGCAGCTCCACCATTTATATCAGAATAACTTACAATTAAAATTTTCAATTTATGATATTTGATCCTAGAGTAAATCTCGATATTTTATTAATAACTCTAATAAAAATATTTCTTTTTTGGGTTTTATAAAAATTTTGAATCCTGCTAAGCGCAATTTTATTTTCTATATTTTCACAATTCAAATCTATTTTATCTCTTAACGAAAGGCTATCATTAAAATTTGAATTTATGTCGCAATGCACGCCACTACCATCATGCCCAATATTTAAAACAAATGTCTTTGATGGGTTTAAACATAAGCCTTTATTTAAAAATATTGTTGCATACCAAAAAATTGCCCAACTATTAATTTCACCCCGCTTATTTTGCAAAATTTGTTTCCAAAAGTTTTCAGATCCGTCTATGTTGAATTTACGAATATCTGTTTTGTTAAATTTTGTCATCATTAAGTCTGTATTTTTCTCAAAAAATGACCATTCCTCCTTCCATGTAGCCCAACCCCAACAGTTCATCAGCCTCCACAAGAAAACATCTCCAATATTATCCTGAGCGATAGGGTAATTCCATCCACTTACATGCCAAACTGTATTGTTTTCTTGATAAAAATCTAGTGCATCATTCATAAATTTCAAAAAGAATGGGCTAGTAACAATATCATCTTCAAGAACAATAATCTTGCCATATTTATTTACCACCTCTGTAACGCCGGCAATGATGGAGTCGGCAAGTCCAAAATTTTCTTCTCTATATATAATTGTTATTTTTTTAAATCCTTTAATTCGGTTTATATAATCACGAACCTCTTGCACTCCTCTCTTTGAATCCTCATTTTTAGCATGATCACTGTATATAAATAACTCACTACCTTCTGCCAATTTATTTTTACGAAGAGAATCAATTGTTCTCTTTGTATGCGAGAAACGATTATAAACAAATAAAACTATTGGAGCTAGAGTCATACTTTATATAGTGGGATCTACTTATCGAATCCAAATGTGTTAATAACATTTTCAAGTTTTGAGTTAATAATTTTGACAGTTTCTGGCCTTAATTTATCTAAATACTGACCACTTTTACCGCTTCTTCTATGCGAATATTTCTGTTCTTTTTTTGGCATTGTCATGCGATCCTTTACAATTTGATTAATATACTCATTATCAATATTAATATTAAGTATTTCATACAATTTAATTATGAAGTCTTTTGGATTGGAAATCATATCTTCATAACGAACAAACACCACTCCCTTTAAATGCAGGATATTACTTTTATACTGATCATATATATTAATAAACTCATCCACACGATCTAATACAAACTCATCTATATTTTGATTTTTCACCTTTTTTCTTTTATTACGCATCTTTGTGGTGCTAATTTCATGGCTATATTTTGCAGAATAATAATGCGACACTAGGACATCTCTTGGGTCTCTAAGTATTAGCAATATTTTATATTGGTCTATACTGGGTATAGGTTGATGGTGCCTCATAGGGCCATAAATAAAACCACCCGCCCTAAATGCATTCTTCGAGAAAAGTTTCTTATATTCTCTGTCCGTATCCTTCTCTAAATGGTAAAAATAAGAATCAAAATCAACATGCTTGTACCCTGCATCTACAGTTAGCTCATTTATTATTTCACCTGCAAAGCTGGAGGCACATTTATAAGTTGTAAAGAATAAAATACTTTTCAGGTTCGAGGACTCTACTTGTTTATTGTTTAAAAGCCTCTTTTCTATTGAAAACATGGCAAGCCTACTTACCGGTTTATAGAAATACTTATAGAGGGTGAAAAAATTTTCTTTAAGGTAATTTTTATATTGTTGTTTTATTTTCATTTTTTTAAAAAAAGGACTTGAAGTGTAAATTTATTTCGTAATGTTGACCCTGTTAATAATAGATTTTTCCCAAATATAGGGAGTGAGCTGCGTCCAACATTTTCGCGCCTCTGTGTAGCGATTTTCCTTCTTATTAACAATGTTCATAATGGACTTTTGCAACTTTTTAGGATTATCAACCAACTGAGAGTTAATAAAACTTTTATCGTGTACTGTATCGGCAAACCATTCTTTTAAATCCTTTTGCATCCAATCAACAATTGGTGTATTAAATCCAATCTTAGATTTTCTCCAAGTAATTTCTTTTGGCATGTATCTAGACATTGCATCTCTAATCAATATTTTTGTATAACCATTGCCAAATTTACTAGTATATGGCAATGAGTTTACATAGGTGACAATCCTATGATCCATGAAAGGCATTCTTATCTCAACTCCATTAATCATAGAATATCTATCATAATTCCTTAGAAGCGTTGGAAGTATTGTTTCATGAAATATTACATATAAATGTTGTGAAAAATTATCTAATTTTTTAAAATTTACATGATTGTAGTCCTTAGATATATGCCCTTTGCCCAATAAATCTTTTATGCTTTTTTTGGCCATGTATTTTAAATACATCGATAGCTTATTACTGCGAGAGAATTGCGCATTATCACCTTGTGTTTCAATATGTGTATTAAGAATATCTATCGTATTAGCAAAACTAAACTTACTATCCCAGAGGGCCTCAAGCAAATGACCGTAACCACTAAAAAGCTCATCAGCCCCATGCCCATCTAAAGTGACAGTTACTCCTGATTTTTTTACCTCGGAATACAACATTAACATCGGAATGGGGCTGGTAATATATAATTCTTCAAATTTATAAAAATAATCCTCCAAATTCTCCCAATACTTCAAGGGATTTATATCTACAAACTTTGCCTCTATATCAATATTATCAGCAACAACTTTAGCATAATAAGACTCATCCAATGGAGTCCCTGGAAAAGCTGCAACGAATGCATGTTGCCAATCTTTGCTTGCATAGTCTGTGTGGCTTTCTGAAATATACGCCATTGCCGAAATAGTGGCGCTACTATCAAGCCCGCCACTAAGCGCCGTTCCAATAGGCACATCAGAACGCATTCTAATTTTACAAGCATCAATAAAAAGTTCATTAAACCTCTCTACATGATCATCATAATTATTTGAGACATTGACAAGGTTGTCTAAAGTATTCCAATATCTAAAAATTGATAATTTTCCATCTTTATATATACCATTATGACCAAAAGGAAATCTTTTTATACCATCAACTAAGCACTTGTCTGTTGATTCATATAAAAAAATATTATTCTTCATCCAGTTAAAATCTTTAGATGGTTTAACCAATCGAAGGAATGGGTAAATGGCTTTCATCTCGGAGGCAAAGATAAATTTTCCATTAACCACCGCATAAAACAATGGTTTCTTACCAAATCTATCTCTGGAGAGGAACAACTCAGCCTTAAGACTGTCCCAAATAGCGAAGGCCCACATTCCATTAAACTTATTTACACACTTATCTCCCCATTCAATATAAGAATACAAAACAACCTCTGTATCAGACTGAGAGAAAAAAGAGTAACCCTTCTTAATTAACTCTTTTCGAATTTCGATAAAGTTATAAATTTCACCATTAAATGTAAGTGTATATCTAGAGGTTATGTCTGACATTGGTTGGTGACCTTTAGAGCTCAAATCAACTATAGACAAGCGCCTATGCCCTAATGTAATAGAATTACCAACATTTTTAACCCCGTAATCATCTGGTCCTCTATGATATAAGGTATCTAGCGCTTTCTTAAACTTACTATTATCAGTCGACGGAATAGTTCCTAATATTCCACACATTTAATATGAAACCCACGGGGTATAATTTATAAAATCACTTTCGATAGATCGTTTTTTTAGCATCTTAGCTTAGCTGACCTCTTAAATATAGAAATAGAAAATAGGCCAATTATAAACCATAATGGAATCCATGAGAATCCAGCCATTAATAAAGCTCCCAGTAGAATATAAGTAACCATTACTAGTCTAAATATTTGATAATTCAAACTTACTCTAAACGTCATCTGGCTGCATACCTTAATATCTCGATAAACTAAAAAAATAACAAAACCAAAAAATAAAGCTCCAGTTATGCCAATACTGGGTAATATTCTCAATAAGCTATGAATATATCTCGTATTCATAATCTCATGAACAAACATATCACCAAATAAAGGCGCGTAACCAAAATGCGCAACAAATACCTCTTTCAAAATATTCATCCTAACATTTAACGAAGGGATGTAGGTTTCTTTTCCTGTTATCCTCAGCTGTTGAAAATCAATAATAGACAATTCAACAGCGGCAACAAATAACAGAATGGAGACTAAGAAAATAACCCCAATAATTTTATAAATCTCAGATCCTATCCATCCAGTAAAAAGGCTAGATAGCTTTATCTCTTTTTTAATTAGATGTTTGACCGAGGAATTTGTTAGGCTTAAATACCAAAAAACAACAAACAACAACACTATGCCAGCCAAAAAGAAAAAATTAGATCCGATAAGCTGACCTAAGACAATCATCACAAGGGTGCTTATAAAAAAGAGTAAATTAATCAATCTATTCTTTTTTTCTGGTGAGAGTAATTTGATAACAATCAATAAAGTTGCATTCTGAATTGCAAGTAGAAACAGCAATATACCTGGCCTTTGATAATTCACTGGATTCTCATTAATAGAAAACCACGAAACTTTATTCGCGTATTGATGATCAAAAAGTACCACAATAAAAACTGTAATTAATACAAAATATATCAACACAGCCGTATTGATATATTTTTTTGAACATGGGAATTGATATGCGTTTTCCACAATACTTAGAAACAAGTATGCAAGAAAAATTCCCAAAATATACCCAAAAAATACTCCTGAAGTTGTTGAAAACATAAATGCAAATAAGCCAGTAGTATCCTGCTGATCTAGTACAAACCTAAGAGAAATATAAAATAAAAAACCGACAATAGCAATAATGGGTTTATTTACAGTAATCATCTTATAATTAGCTGGTGTCAATAACCACAAGACTAATATTCCAGCAAAAAATGAAAATAAATAGCCATAACCTGTGCCATCACCAATATCATATATATTTTTAAAATAAAATACAAATAAGATAAATAGTAAACTTACCGATATCCACACTCTAATTACTGCCAGAATATTAGAATTAATGTCGCAATTATTTTCTTTCACAATGGACTACACATTTGAGAGAATTTTACAAACTCTTTATTATCTTTTTGAAACAATGAAAAAAAAATATCTCTATGAAAGATGAAAGAATTATTATTGATCTGCACTAAAATTGGTATTAAAGCACTCACATCCAATTCCCTTTTAAATAGCTATGTGTACGCCAATCATCAACATTAACTGAATTAATTTGATCATTTGAAATTATGTCGTTAGCACTATATACCGAAGCATTTCCAATCCATGCAGCCATCAACGCAAATGTTGAGCCTGTAGTGATTATCCATTTGCATTTAATTAGATCAGAAAATGCATCAAACAAATCACCCGAATAACCAACACTACCAATACTAACTTTGGCGTTATTATAATTATTTATAAATTTACTCCACTCTTTCTCTTCATCAGATAAGTAAACATGTGAACCAACCTTGCTGTTATTATTTTTTAAAAACTTACTTACAACAAAGCGCCATTTTTCATCTGAAAGATATAGCATTCCACCTTGATACAATTTAAAGTCTGTTCCTCGAATATGCACCCCCAACACGTTTTTTCCATCTTGCTCTTGATTAACAAAAACACCCTTTAAATGAGTTGAAATCTCATTCTTCCACTTGCTAACAAGATCCCAATTCCTAAATTCCCAGCCAGCCAAGCATACTGTTTTATTTGACGAGTTAATAAATCTATCATCTAAAACAAGACTGCTGTATTTATCACCTTGAATAAATCCTATATTACATCCATCATCACCAACAATAATAGAACTTGCATTGGGTTTAAGAAAAAAATAGAAGTGATAGATAGTTATTCTAAATCTTGATGATAAAGTTTTTATTTTATTAACTAGGTTTGTAAATAAAACATTACTCCCTACAGGTTTCTTTACTTTATTGAGTTTTGTTAATTGTCCATTGCTTATTATAAATTTATTATCTGTTGAAGATAAATAGTTGTTTAACCCCCATTGCTCAATTTCTAGAAAAGGATATTCAAGACCTAGCGCTGTTAAATGAATATAGTTTAGTAGCTGATTGCCAAACCTACCACCACCATGCGTGCATATTATTCTTTTGAGCATAAACAAACGTTCACTGTATAAGCTTTCCAATTAAGTCTGGCATCTTAACACTTGCACTCCAGCCTAATAATTTCTCTGCCTTTGATGGGTCTGCATAGCTATTTCGTATATCCAATGGTCGAACTAAAGCCTTAGAATGGCTTACATGATCTTTCCAATCTAGATTATAAAAACCAAAAACTTGACTTACAAAATCTTCCAATGTTGTCGTTACACCTGTAGCAATAACATAATCATCAGATTTATCCTGTTGTAACATAATCCACATTGCCTCAACATATTCAGGCGCCCAACCCCAATCCCTTGCTATATCAATCCGTCCTAACGATAACTTTTCACTACTTCCTTCGTATATTTTCTTTGCTGTATGTAATATTTTTTGTGTAACAAATCGCTCCGGTCGCAATACAGACTCATGATTAAATAAAATACCGTTACTTACATGCATACCATATGCACTACGATAGTTTTTCACAAGCATAGATGCCGTTGTCTTGGCAATAGCATAGGGACTTAATGGATCAAATGGTGTGTTTTCATTTGCTGGTTTATTTTTTGTATTACCAAAACACTCACTAGATCCAGCATGATAAATTCTAACTATTTTTTTACTTTCTCTCACTGCCTCCAAAATATTAAGCATACCTAGAACAATACTTTCGATGGTTTCTTTAGGCTGGTCAAATGATAGCCCAACAGATGATTGTCCTGATAGATTGTATACTTCATCCGGGGAAATTTCATTAATTACCCTGAAAACCGAAATAAAGTCCGTAGTATTCATAGAAATAAGATGAACCTTACCTTGTATTCCTAAAAAACTTAGGTTGTTAAAGTTTCCGCTACCAATATCACGAGAAGTTCCCCAAACTTCATATCCTTTATTCAGTAAGAACTCCGCAAGATATGACCCATCCTGTCCTCGAATTCCACATATAAGTGCGACTTTATTACTCATGCCTCAAATAATTGACTGATAAACTGACAAAGTCTCACTTGCACATTTTTGCCATGAATATTTTTTAATCTGCTGCTTGCCCAATGAAACCAATTCATTTATACGGGAATCTGAGTACACCGTTTTTTCCACCGATTCAAGCATTTCATCTAAACTACTTGGATCAAAATACTCTGCAGCATCGCCGATAACTTCAGGCATACAACTGGCATTGCTACTTATTACTGGACAATTGTACGACATAGCTTCTAATGGAGGAAGCCCAAAACCTTCGTACAACGATGGAAAGATAAAAGCTCTCGCCTGAGAGTAATATGTAGCCAACAAGTAATCATCACCTGAAACCTGTCTAACTTGCCCATTCTTAAACCCTAATTCAGAAATTAATTGTAGTTCTTCTGTGGTAAATTCACCGCCGCCAAATGCAACAATGTCAAAATCATTCATTATTGATTTAGATCTTGAGATGCTCTTTAGGAATGGTTTGAAGTTTTTATACCATTCCCTCCAACCAACATAAAGTAAAAATGGACGCTGATTATCTAACCTCTTATTATCAACAATTGCACTGTTATCATAAGCCAAGTGCACAACCGAAGTTTTTTCTTCCTCAATATCAAATAATTCAATAAGATCTTTTCTTGTATGTTCTGAAATACATATTATATGATCTGCACGATTTATAGCATCTTTTTTCTCATCCCAGCCCTTATGATGGGGTGGTAAATAATAATCAAACAGCTCGTGAATCATATCATAGACAGTAATAACAGTGCATTTAGATTTTTTGTATGTTTTATGTTTTGAGTAAAAGGTTTCATGCACTATATCCGGATTAAATAGTTCTATGTTTCTTTTGCTTAAAGATCTATTTATACTACCTATAATTCTAGATTTTTTAGGTATTCTATCAATATACTTAGCGTCCACAAACCTGCCATTAACAAGTTCTTTTGGAAGGTTGTTTATATAGTTATTTATATGCAATGGTGAAAATATCTCTGCAGTATGTTCTGTCTTTGAAATATGTTTTGTCAATTGGTAAAAATATCTGGATATTCCTCCATATTTTTGTACACTAAAAGTCTGATAATCGTACGCTATCTTCATGCGGCTAAAGCTAAGCTGATCTTCCTTGTTTTAATAGTGCTATAGTTTCGCCAATTCCACGCTTCAAGCTTCCTGCAGGTACAAATCCATGTGATTTAAACCTGTTGTCCAATACTTCGTA
>DUAL01000293.1 GCA_012960835.1 Flavobacteriales bacterium
GCAACTCCTGGAAGTGGATTCCCTTCTTCCCCAACAAATCCTAAATCCTCTGCAAAAAAGTTGTTCTTTCTGCTAAACATATCAAAATCCCATCCTCTATCTTTTCTTATTTTTTGTTGTTCTTTTGGGGTTTCGTTAGAGACAACTACAAAGCCAGCTCTATCGTTTAAGGGCTTTGAAATGCCATTGTAATTATCGCCCCAAAGAGTGCAGTATTTACAGTGTATCCCCATATAGAAAATAATAATGAGTTCCGCATTATCTCCAAAAATCTTTGATAATAAAATGTCATTTCCACTTTTGTTCTGAAAAGTATAGTCAGTAATTATCTTGCCTTTTTCTACCGCTATAAGTTTAGCTACTTGCTCTTTTTTTGCAGCAATTTCATCTTCAATTTTTCTTATTTCAGGATTAGTGGAAGGATGTGAAATGATTAATGGCATTGTAGTTTTTTGCTAAAATTTTTAAAAAGCCAAATGTAATAAAAAAACTATGCACGCATAGCAAATTGCTATTTTAATTCCAAAACAACAATATTTTCTACATGATGGGTTTGAGGGAACATATCAATCGGTTGTATGTGTGTTACTCTATACGTCTTACCCATTAGCGCTACATCACGAGCTTGAGTAGCAGAATTACAACTTATATAAACTACTCTTTTGGCTCCAATTTTACATATCTGCTGCACAACTTTTTTGTGCATTCCATCTCTTGGGGGGTCAGTTATAATTACATCAGGAGTCCCGTTTTCTGTAATAAACTCATCAGAAAAAACATCTCTCATATCGCCTGTATAGAAAGTACAATTATTAATATTATTGTTTTCCGCATTTTCGTAAGCTGCTTTTATTCCTTCTTCCACAGAATCGATACCTACCACATGCTTGGCTTGTTTGGCTATAAATTGCGCAATGGTTCCGGTTCCGGTATAAAGATCGTACACCAAATCGTTTTTCGTAATCTGGGCAAGCTCTTTTGTTTTTTGGTACAGAACTTCTGCTTGTTCTGAGTTTGTCTGAAAAAATGATTTTGCTCCAATCTTAAAGAAAAGGCCATCCATTTCTTCCATAATATAATCTTTACCATTGTAACAAATAACTTCTTGATCGTACATAGTGTTATTTGCTTTTTGGTTTATAATGTAGAGTAAAGATGTAATTTCTGGGAAAGTTGTTTTGATGTGTTCCATCAGTAAATTGATGTTCTTTTCATCATCTTCATAAAACTGAACCAACACCATCAAATCGTTTGTAGAAGAAGTTTTAATCATTAGGTTTCTCAATAATCCTTCCTGATTTCTGATATCAAAATAAGTAAGGTTATTTTCATCTGTAAATTGCTTCACAGATAATCGAATAGCGTTAGATGGCTCTTTTTGTAAGTAGCAGTTTTTTATATCAATCACTTTATCAAACATTCCAGGTACATGAAATCCAAGCCCATTTTTGTCAGTAATATCTTCTTTCGAATTTATTTCTTCAAGCGTTAGCCATCTTTTATTAGAGAAAGTAAACTCCAATTTATTCCTATAAAAATATTCCTTTTTACTTCCTAAAATATTTTGATGTGGAGGTAAATCAATTCCTCCAATTCTTTTTAGGTTATTAAGTACTTGCGTTTGTTTGAATTCCAATTGCGATTCATATTTCATATTTTGCCACTTACAGCCACCACAACTTCCAAAATGCTCACATTTTGGCTCTGTTCTTCTATCAGAATAAGTATGGATTTTTTCAATTCTTGCTTCCCAATATTTCTTTCTTCTTTTAAAAACCGTTATATCACAAATATCTCCAGGCACGCCTCCTTGTACAAATATGGCTATTCCATCATGCCTAGCTACCGATTTTCCTTTACTTGCAGTATCAATGATTTCAATATTTTCTAAAGATATTGGTTTTCGCCTGTTTTGTCTTCCCATTTCTAAAAACTAAAAATCAGCTTGATATTTATTTGCCTTGCGGTTAGGTAATTCGGTACGGCATATTGTCTGCCACTAACATCAGACACCCAAAGGTAAGATACCGTATTGTTTATTTGTAAAAGGTTGAACACTTCCAAACTCAGCCATATAGAATTAAAGTGCTTACAAAATCCTTTTTTGCGCTCTCCCTCTTTTATTATCTCTTTCGAAAATCCAATATCCACTCTTCTATAAGGGGGTATTCGTAAAATATCTTGGTGTTTTTCCGATTTTGGTGGCCCAAAAGTAAGCCCAGTTCCATACACCAAATTAAGATGCATTTTATAGCTTGGGTTTCTGGGGATGTAATCCTGAAAAAACAAAGAAAAATTCACCCTTTGATCAGTTGGGCGGGGGATATATCCTGCCTCTTTTTCATTACCATTTGCATCTGTATAATAATCACCAACTATATCTTCTTCTGTTTTCAATACCGACATACTCGCCCAGGATTCTATTCCTGGCACAAACTCCCCATTTATTTTCATATCAATGCCTGTGGCATATCCGTTTGCAATTTCGTTTGATAGATACCGAATCCGAACATTATCTACCTTATAAGGAATCAAATTCTCCAATTGCTTGTAGTAAATTTCACTTACCCATTTAAAAGGCCTGCCCCAACTGTAAAACAGATAATCAGCCCCTACTATATAGTGTATAGATTTTTGTGCTTTTATATCCCTATTGATATTCCCCTCAAAATCCCTGAGTTCTTTATAAAAAGCCGGTTGATAATAAATCCCTGCTGCTGCTTTAAAAACCACATCTTTTTCCCAATTTGGAATATAAGCCAATGATACTCTCGGGCTTAAAACCAATTCCTCATTAAAGCTCCAATAGTTTCCTCTAAATCCACTTGTAAGGGAAAAATTACCGATATCCTTAGAGTACTGCAAATAAGCAGAGTTTCTAAAAGAAGATAAATGGATGGTTGTTTTCAGTAAATCATTCACCGATACTATAAGTGGTGCTTGCAATACAGGATTCTCATAACCTACTGAATCAGGAGTGTGAGGCAAAGTAAAGCCAGCAGAATCAATCAAATTCCATTCGCTTATTTTGTCTTCTATTTCTTCCTTTTGTACTCTAAATCCCCATTGAATATTTGCTTCTTTACTATTAAAAATTCCACTATGCTGAAAATTCAATACTGTGGCATTCAAACTATTTCTGGCATGGTTGATGTAAGTGCCAACTCCTCTGTCGTATTTTACATCCCCAAAATTATCAGAACCCAAACTATTGTCTAACTGATAAAGCCAATATTGCCCCATAATATCAAAATTCTCTTGTTCCAATGTACGGAAAGCAGAAGTAGTAAATTTTAATTGCAATTTATCGTTCGGATGATAGGAACTACTCAGTGCCCCAAAATAAGTTTTGTAAGTATCTATTTCTTGCCCATCAAAATAGATAGTGAGTTTCAGGGCTTCATTCAGGGTTCCAAATTCTGTATCTCTATTTTTAGGTACCATTTGGTAAGTATTGTTAGAAATATTCCCCAAAAAACTCACAGACCAATCTGTACCAATTTCATAATTTATAAAGGTTTGAATATCAGTAAAAACAGGTTTGTAATCGGCTTCTGTATCCAAACTTCCCAAAATATATTGAGTTGTTTTCCTTCTAATCCCTGTTAAAAAGGAAAATCGATTATTTTTGCTTTTGCCTTCAAAATGAGCTGATCCACCAAGCAATGAAAAATTAGCTGAGGCCCCAAATCGCTTTGGTGTTTTGTATTTTATATCCAATACAGAGGACATTTTATCTCCATATTTAGCATCAAATCCTCCTGCCGAAAATAGTATGCTCCCTACCAAATCCGGATTGATAAAACTAAGTCCTTCCTGCTGACCCGATCGAACCAAAAAAGGACGATATACTTCTATGCCATTTACATATACCAAGTTTTCATCAAAATTTCCTCCTCTTACAGAATATTGCGCACTCAACTCATTGGCTGAACTCACCCCAGGAAGTGTTTTCAGCAGTGCCTCCACACCTCCAATTGAACTTGGAATAATGGCAGCATGCTTTGGTTTTATTCTGCTTAGTGTTTTTTTTCTGCTTTGCTTGTCCTGAATTATTATTTCCTCTTTAATAAAACTTTGCTTTATCATTTGTTGGTTCAGCACATAATCTTGCCCCATTTTCAGCATTGGGATTCTGATTTTTATCGGCTGATAACCAATAAAAGTAAAGCTAATTACAAAGGATCGGTTTGCTTTTAAATGGAGTTGATATTCTCCTTTTTCATTGGTGCTACTGCCCATTTGTTTTCCAATTACAGAAACATTTACCGCTTCAATTGGGGCATTGTTTTTATCGGTTACAATGCCTTTCAATGTTTGGGCTAACATTAAATTTGGGACAAAGAAAATAAGTATGAAAATTTGTTTTAGCATTTGGACTGCAAATTTAATCTTTTCGTTTGAAGTCGCCATTTCTCCATGCTTGAATAAATTTAGCCCAAGCAAAAGGATTTAAGATAGGGATAATAGTAGGATTTCCCATCATGATGTATTGTTGCTGCTCCATATCATTCATAAAGTGCTTGAAATTTTCTTTTCCATCATTGGGCATTTGGGCAATCATAATATCCACAAAAGCATTATCGATATTCTTTTTAGCCCTTGCAATTGCATCATCTGGAATATCAGCCGTGAGGAATGCTTGCTTGAATTGGTCCCTGCTTGGCCAAGGATATACCTTTGTTTCTTTTAGCATTATGGTATCGGTTTCTAATTTTTGCACTACTGTTATAAAGTTCTCTTTCGCCCACTTTGGTACAATATAAGTGGCCTTTTTATAGCCTAAACAGGAAAAAACAATGGTATCGCCTTTTGCTGCTACCAAAGAGAAATAGCCATAAAAGTCACTTATGGTTCCTTTTTGCTGATTTTTAATTAGCACATTGGCAAAAGGGATAGTAAGCAAGCTATCGGTGGAAACTAGTATGCCCGTAAGTTGTATGCTTTTATCTTGCGAAAAAGCCGAAAAGCAAATTGGAAAAAGGAAAATTAGCAATAATTTCTTCATAATAAAAAGCAACCAAAAATAAATTAAATTTTGGCTGCTACATCTAAAACAGCATAACTTCTTTTATATTGTTATTAATTCTGATATTTTTGTTTGGATTAAAATTAAAAAATACCATGAAAAAGATACTAATTGTTTGTACAGGAAATTCTTGTCGTTCGCAAATGGCAGAGGCATGGATTAGAAAATTTTCTGGTAATCAAGTTCAGGTGTTTAGTGCCGGAACGCATCCTGAAAAAGTAAATCCTGTGGCTGTAAAAGTTATGCAAATAGAGTGTGTTGATATTTCTCATCACAAATCTAATTTGGTAGATGATTTTAAAGATGTAGATTTTAATTTTGTAATTACCGTTTGTGATGATGCAAAAGAAAAATGCCCTCATTTTCCCTCTGTTGCTAAAAAAATACATAAAAGTTTTCCTGATCCCGCAAAAGCAAAAGGAACAGATGCTGAAATTTTAGAAACTTATATAAAGGTTCGTGATATGCTAAAATCCTATTGCAAAGATTTTTTGCAACATGAATTAGGAATAAATGTAAATGAAAATATTTTTACTTGGATTGAAATTCCTGTTCTTGATTTTTCTAGGGCAAAACATTTTTATGAATCTCTGCTTGGCTTTCCCATTCACGAATCGAGAATAGGAGGGATGCAACATGGTTTTTGGGGTCATACTGCCAACCAAGTAGGAGGTGCAATAGTAAAAGGAGAAGGTGTTCCATCACAAAAAGGAGCATTGGTTTATTTTGATGGTGGAAATGATTTAAATAATTATCTACAAAAGGTAGAAAAATTGGGAGGAAAAATAATTTTACCAAAAACTTTAATTGCAAAAGAGATTGGTAATTATGCTATCTTTTTGGATACAGAGGGAAATCGTTTGGCTTTTTGGTCAAAAAACTAACGCACAAACTCTGCTTTGTAAATAGTTTCGTTTTTCATTTTATCGCTTACCACCAAAGTAAAAGTGTGCTTTCCTTTTGCTAATCCCTTCTGAATTTTATAAGTCAGCAATTTTTGTTTGTAATCGTATTCCATCAATATCCATTTGCTATCAATTTCTGCCCGATAGGTTTTAATGCCACTTTCCTTATCTGAAATAGTGCATTTGATGGTTGTCTGTGAGTTAAACTTTTTTCCAGGATAAATATTCACCCCTTTAATAGTCGGTTTAATGGTATCAGCCACAATACAGAAATCACCAAACTCTCGCACTTTTGCTGAAAGCATGCCGTTTCGCCAACTCCCACCCATATACCAAAAACGATTATTTGAATCTACTTTTGCAATATAAACTTTGTCTTTTAGTTTTGCTGGAATTTTTGCTTTAAGTGAAATGACAAAGCTTTTGTGTGATGGAACATTGTCGTTATGTACATGCTGCACTTTCCCATAAACCCCTTGCATAGAGTCTAATTCTAAATACTGAAAATCTAAATCTTCATATAAAGTATAGCTTTCCATGTGTAGCTGGAAGTTTTTTCCCTTAAAAAGATTTGGCTTCATATAACTAAAATGTTGAGAAAAAGGGGTAAAAGTCATGCTGTTTTCGTTCTTAATATTAGTAGTTGTACTTTTTATTTTAAAAGATACAATGCTTTTATTTTTATAAATGTCCGTTACTTCAAACTGTATTAAATGAGTGGTATCATCTTTAAAATCAAACACTCCTTTTTTGAGCATTTCTTTATAAACAGAAAGGCGGTTATTTGGTAATTTGTAACATCTGTGAAATTTCTTTTTGTTTATCTTCTTCTCTTTATAATCGATATGCGCATTGATATATCTGCTTTCTGCAAAATTGAATTCATCCATTTGGAAATGATAAATTAAATGACTATCCACTCTAAGTTTAATGGAATAAACCCCATTTTTATTATAAGCCCCATTTAGTTTGTCAAAGGTAGAAATACTGAAAGCAACTTTTCCTTTTACGATAGGTGTTGCCCCATTTAAAGTGTATTGCTCTCGGCTTTTTTTAAGAGCATAACTTTTTTCTATTTCTTTCCCATCAAGCATTCCGTCAATTGGGTAAATTTTTATTTTACTAATTGTTGGTTTTATATTATCTGTAATATCAAAATTAAATTGAAGCGGATTTATTGGATGTTCTGATTTTGTATTTCGAATTTCAAAATGTAAATGTGCTCCAGCACTTCCACCCGTATTTCCTGAAAGTGCAATAATATCCCCTTTTTTAATTTGAAACCTATCCTTTGGTGGGAAAAGTTGAATTTCAAAACTCTCTTTTTTGTATTGATTTTCGATTACATAATCATCTATTTCTTTATTGAATATTTTCAAATGCGCATAAACAGAAGTATTCCCATCTGCATGGGTAATATAAAGTGCCTTTCCATATCCCCAAGTAGAAACCTTAATTCTGGATACATATCCATCAGCAATTGCATACACCTTTTGCCCCTGAACCCCCTCTGTTTTTATATCAATTCCTGAATGAAAATGATTACTTCTCAACTCCCCAAAAGTCCCAGATAAAAGCATCTTAAAATCGACTGGGGCATGGTAATCTTGTCCGAAAATTGACAAACCAATTATGCTAAAAGAGATAAAAAAAAGAATATTTTTTAAATTCATTACTACCTTAAAAATTGTGTTTTGTATAAAAGATGACAAATATAACATCAAAATAGCACAGAAAGTATAAAGAAAAACTTAAATTTGTAACAATAATTTTAAACAGCAAAATGAAAGCTATTGTTGATGGTTTGGAAGTTAAGATAAAGAAGTTAATATCTTTGTATGAAAAAGAGAAACAAGAGAGAGAATCGGCCGTAAATGAAAAAGGTAAACTTAAAAAAGAATTAGACGAAAAGCAAAAAGTTGTAAAAAGTTTAGAAGAGAAAATTAAAGTAATAAAAATATCAAAGTTGGTTTCATCAGATGGTGAGGACAACAAAAAAACGAAACAAAAGATAAATGAATATGTGCGGGAGATAGATAAGTGTATTGGATTGTTAAATAAATAGAAAGCAGTTTTTGATGAGTAAATTATCAATAAAGATAAATATTGCAGGCAGAATTTACCCCATGAAGATTGAAAGGAGTGCAGAAGAAGGGATAAGAAAATCGGTGAAGACTATTGAAGAAAGATTAAAGTTTTACCAGCAAAATTATGCAATTAAAGACAAACAGGATTTGTTAGCCATGTGTCTTATTGAGTTTGCAGCAAAGTATGAAACTGTTAAAGATAAAAAGGTATTGGAAGATGATGGCATGGAGGATCAGTTAAAAATGCTTGACACCCTTTTAGCTAAAAATATTTAAGTTCTTTTATATAAAATAATTTACCCGCATTAATTAAAACTGTTAAACTCAACAGATAAAATATTGGAGTTTGACTCGTCAGGTTCAGACGTAGGCCTCAACCATTTTTGGTTTCTCGTTTTTTGAGAACAGTGGACATTCGATATCTGATGGCGACTCCACCCATGCTAAATGGAGTTTAACAAATAGTTGGTGTGGGTTTTTTATTAACTTAAAATTGAAGTAAAATGGAAATAATAATAGCAATAACAGCCCTTTTGATAGGAGGAGGACTATCCTATTTTGTGTTTAACAAGATGGCGAAAAACAAAGGAAATGCCATCATAAATGAGGCAAAAAAAGAGGCAGAGCAAATAAAAAAAGAAAAACTTTTACAAGCTAAAGAAAAGTTTTTAGAGCTAAAATCTGAGCATGAGAAAATTATCAATAATAAAAATAATGAAATTACAAAAGCAGAAAACAGAATTAAAGATAAAGAAAATACGCTATCACAAAAGCTTGGAGAAACAAACAAAAAAGAAAAGGAATTAGAGCAGCAAAAAGAAACCTTAACACAACAAAAAGAATCTCTTCAAAAAAGACAGGAGGATCTTGCTAAATCACATAAAAAGCAAGTAGAACAATTAGAGGTAATTTCAAAACTTTCGGCTGAGGAAGCCAAAGAGCAATTGGTGGAAGCTCTAAAAGATGAGGCGAAAACAAAAGCTTTATCCCTTATTCAGGAAACTATTGAGGAAGCAAAACTAACTGCCAATCAGGAAGCAAAAAAGATTGTTATCCAAACCATTCAAAGAACGGCAGCAGAGCAAGCTATTGAAAATGCAGTTTCAATTTTCAATATCGAAAGTGATGATATAAAGGGAAGAATAATTGGAAGGGAAGGTAGAAACATAAGGGCTATTGAAGCAGCAACAGGAGTCGATATTGTAGTTGATGATACGCCAGAAGCTATTATTATTTCTTGCTTTGACCCTGTAAGAAGAGAAATTGCTCGCCTTTCACTTCATAAATTAGTAACGGATGGTAGAATTCATCCTGCAAGAATTGAAGAGGTAGTGAAGAAAACAGAAAATGAAATATCGCAAGAGATTATTGAAATTGGTAAAAAAACAACTATTGATTTAGGAATTCATGGGCTTCATCCGGAACTTATCAGAATGGTAGGAAGGATGAGATATCGATCTTCTTATGGACAAAATCTCTTACAGCATTCCAGAGAAACTGCTAACCTTTGTGCTACTATGGCGGCAGAGCTAGGTCTTAATGTAAAAATGGCAAAAAGAGCAGGGCTATTGCATGATATTGGTAAAGTTCCTGAAGATAATGCAGAAACTCCCCATGCTATTTTAGGCATGCAATTAGCGGAGAAATACGGAGAAAAGCCAGAAGTGTGTAATGCGATTGGCGCCCACCATGATGAGGTAGAAATGACTTCCTTAATCTCACCAATTATTCAAGTTTGTGATGCTGTGTCAGGAGCAAGGCCAGGAGCAAGAAGACAGCAATTGGATTCTTACATAAGTAGAATTAAAGAATTAGAAGACACTGCTTTAGGCTTTCCAGGCGTGTTGAAATCCTACGCCATACAAGCTGGAAGAGAATTAAGGGTTGTAGTGGAAAGCGAGAAAGTTACAGACACAGAGGCAAGCAAGTTGTCTTTTGAAATTTCAGAAAAGATTCAAAATGAAATGACTTATCCTGGACAAGTAAAAGTTACCGTTATCAGGGAAACAAGAGCAATCAGTTACGCTAAATAAGTTTTGATTTACAGCTTTTCAAGAACGGCAAGAATTAATTTATCCACCGTTTTTTTGTAATCTTTGCTTTGTTTTTGGGTAATTCTATTTCCAATTATAGCACAAATAGTAAGGGTATTGTGTCCCAGGGATTTTCCTAAAAAATAAAGGGCTGAAGTTTCCATTTCAAAATTTGTTATTCTATTTCCTTTAAACTGAAAAGTATTCATCTTTTGATGTAAATCTTCAATGGCTGGCTTTATTCTTAGTTCTCTACCTTGTGGTGCGTAAAAACCAGAGGCAGTTGCCGTAATCCCTTTTTTGAATTCTGAGAATTTTTCCAATAATTTTTCACTCGCACTGACTATATAAGGGCTAGCTAAATTTTTTGGCCAATTGCTGTGTTTTATAAATGCTTCTGACATCTTACTGTCAATAATATTTTCAGATTTATAAAAATGAGCTAAGCCATCAAAGCCAAGTCCATGAGTTGCCATTATAAAGCTATCTACTTCAATATCTTTTTGAAGTGCTCCAGATGTTCCAAGCCGAATAATATTTAGTGATTTTTTATTTGTATTAATTGTTCTTGTCTCTAAATCAATATTTTTAGCAGCATCCAATTCGTTCATTACAATATCAATATTATCTGTGCCTATTCCCGTAGAAAGCACAGAAATTCTTTTACCATTATATTCCCCAGTATGGGTTACAAATTCTCTATTTTTAATTACACAATCTATTCTGCTAAAATGCTTAGAAATCTGTTTTACTCTTGACTGGTCGCCAACAATTATAATATTGTCAGCAATATCGTCTATCGATAAATTTAAGTGATAAACCTTCTTACCTTCTTTTTTTACTTTATTGGCTGTATTTATTCCTTCTTTTCTTATTTGTATTCCAGAATTTTTTCCAGCTTGCCTTACTTG
>DUAL01000294.1 GCA_012960835.1 Flavobacteriales bacterium
TGATAATCTGGAAGAATCATTTAATTTAGCTCAACAAAATAGTTTATCCTTAAAAGTTATTTATTATTTAGATTATCTTTACCTCAGAAAATGATACAAGCAAACAACATACATTATTCCTATGACAATCTAAAAGTCCTTAAAGGTGTAGATTTAAATATAAAAAAAGGGGAGTTTGTTAGTATTGTAGGAGCCTCAGGAGCAGGAAAAACTACCCTACTTCAATTATTAGGGACACTGGATAATGTTCAAAATGGTTCATTAGTTATCAATGGTAAACAAGTAAATAAACTCAGCCAAAAAGAGTTGTCCAGTTTCAGAAATAAAGAAATTGGTTTTGTATTTCAGTTTCATAATTTATTGGTTGAATTTTCTGCATTAGAAAATGTATGCTTACCAGCATATATTGCAGGAAAAAGCAAAAAAGAAGCGGAAGCAAAAGCCACAGAAATACTTACAATGCTTGGGATGCAAGAGAGATTAAGCCACAAACCCAATGAACTTTCAGGGGGAGAACAGCAAAGAGTGGCTGTGGCTAGGGCGCTTATCAACTCCCCTGCTATTATATTGGCAGATGAGCCAAGCGGAAATCTGGACTCGAAAAACGCAAAGGATTTGCACAATCTGTTGCTAAAACTAAACCAGGAAACAGGACAAACCATTGTAATAGTAACCCACAATAATGAACTTGCCAATATGGCAAACCGAAAACTAGAAATGGTGGACGGAAAATTAATTTCCTAAAAAAGAGTTTGGCTCATTGCAAAAGTGTATTTTTGCACTTTGATGAGATATCAAAACCCACAACTGCTTTTAGCGCTTTTTGCAATAGCAATTCCTATTATTATTCATCTTTTTAATCTAAGGAAATACAAAACAGTTCGTTTTTCTAGCATTCGTTTCCTAAAAGAAATAAAGCAAGCAAAACGCTCCCGTTCTCGCCTTAAAAACTTACTTATTCTATTGAGCAGAATTTTAGCGATTACTTTTTTGGTTTTGGCATTTGCAAAGCCATATATCCCTACAAAGCAAGAGCAAACAGATATTGCAAAAAACATCTTCTTTTATATTGACAATTCTTTTAGTATGGAATCTGTTTCTGAGAATGGTATGCTATTAGATATTGCCAAAAACAAAGCGGAAGAAATTGCCAATCAGTATGATACAGAAAGTAATTTTTACCTAATTACAAATGAGTTTTCAGCAAAGCATTCCCGCTCTTTTACCAAAGCAGAAATAAGCAGTAGATTTCAGCAACTTACAACTACTGCCCACTACAAAAGCTTGGCGGAGGTAATCAGCCGCCAACAAAGTTTGAATAAGCAAAATGAGAATGCGCAGATGTATGCGCTTACCGACTTACAAAAAAGTACTTTTGCTATTGAAAATGTAAATCAAAATGATAGCAACCTAAGTATTTTGATTATCCCACTTAACAAAACAGCAGAAAACAATTTGTATATGGATAGTTGCTGGATGAGTAGCCCTATTATTCAAAAAGGGAAAGCCATTGAGATTATAGCAAGAGTGGTTAATAAATCAGATGTTACACTGACTAATTTACCTGCCTTTTTACATGTGAATGGTATGCAAAAAGCAATCAGCAATTTTAGTGTTCCTCCTGGTGAAAAACAAAACATCACTTTCAAGTTCACCCCGCTATCAAGTGGGTTCAAACAATGTAAAATCTCTTTGCAAGACTACCCTATCTCTTTTGACGATAACTTTTATTTTTCCTTTGAAATAATAGATAAAATTAAAGTGCTAAATATTTATGAGCAAAGCCCCAATTTTTCCTTGCAATCCCTTTTTCAAAAGGATGATGCAATAGATTACAAATCGGTTTACATTGGGCAAATTAACTATGAAGAAATTAAAAATCAACAGCTACTTATTTTGGATGGGCTAACAACAGTTTCTTCTGGATTAGTACAAAGTATTGCTAGCTTTGTAAAAGATGGTGGAAGCTTGGCCATCTTCCCAAGTAATGATATTAATTTTGATAGCTATAAAATACTTTCTTCTGAATTAAATTTGGATGAATATCTTAGAAAAGATACCGTAAAACAAAAAGTAAATAAAATCTCTTATCCCCATAAGGTGTTTGAAGGAGTTTTTGAAAAAGAGGAGAAAAAAATTAACTTACCAATGGTATCGTCTCATTACAAGATATCGGACAAAAACAATACCAACAAGCAAAGCATTCTCACCCTTGAAATGGGAGATGATTTTATTAGTCATTACACTTACTTTTCTGGCGATATTTACCTCTTTACTTCCTCCTTAAATGATGCAGGCAGCAATTTAGGAAAACATGCGCTTTTTGTACCACTGCTTTATAATATAGCACTAATGAGTTATAAAACTACACAGCTTTATTATGGCATAGAAAAAATGCAATATTTTAATGCACCTACATCCGAAAATAAAGAAACTATTTATCATCTGAAATCAAAAAATTATGACATTATTCCTGCCGAGAAATTTGTTGCAGGAAAGAGAAAATTGTATTTACAAGAAAAGTTAAAAGAAGCTGGAAATTATTTACTAACTACAGGAGGTAAAACTATTGCTACTCTCTCCTTTAATTATAGCAATAAGGAATCGGATCCCAGTATTTACTCTGGCAAAGAGGTGGAAGAAATTTTGCAGAAAAACAACATCAAAAATATTAAAATAAATAGTAGTACAAATCAGAATATCAGCAATATAGTGCAAGAAATCCAATTGGGAAAAAGCTATTGGAAACTTTGTATTATTTTAGCACTGCTATTTTTACTGATGGAAATAATGCTTATTAAATTTTTAAAATCATGAATATACTTATCAAATCAGCAAAGATAATTGACCCAAATGGGAAACACCACAATAAGATAAGAGACATACTTATTGAAAATGGGATTATCAAAAAAGTGGCAGCAAAAATAAAGGGTGGAAAAGCCAAAACTTATGCCGCCAATAATCTACATCTTTCTCCTGGATGGATGGATATACACGCCAATTTCAGGGATCCTGGTTTTGAGTATAAGGAAGATATTAATTCTGGTTGCAGAGCAGCTGCAAAGGGAGGTTTTACGGGCGTACTTTTAATGCCACAAAATAATCCGGTAACCGATAACAATGCACAAGTAGAATACATCCACAGCAAGGGAAAGGATAATATTGTTAGTGTGTATGCAGCAGGAAGCCTCACTAAAGGCATGCAAGGAAAAGATATGGTAGAAATGTATGATATGAAAAATGCGGGCGCACCTGCCTTTACGGATGATAAAAATTCGGTGCAGCATAATGATGTGTTGAAAGTGGCGCTACTTTATGCTAAGGATTTTGATGGACTGATAATGAACTACCCGAACGATAGCAGCATTGCAAATGGTGGACAAATACATGAGGGAAAAATAAGCACCGCACTGGGACTGAAAGGAATCCCTGCCATGGCGGAAGAAATTATGATTGATAGAGATATTTCCCTTTGCGAATACACTGATAGCAAGCTGCACCTATCGTATATCTCCACCAAAAATAGTGTAAGCAAGATTAAGAAAGCAAAAAAACAAGGCATCAATATTTCGGCAGATGTTGCCCTACACAATTTGATACTTACAGATGAGAAAATTAGTCACTTTGATACCCGCTACAAAGTACTTCCGCCACTTAGAAGCAACACAGATTGCACTGCCCTAATAAAAGGGCTGAAAGATGGAACAATAGATGTGATTTGCACCGACCACTCTCCAGAAGATGAGGAAAACAAGAAGACAGAATTTGACAATGCAGCATTTGGTATTATTGGCTTAGAAACTGCTTTTGGACTTATTGGAAAGCACCTAAGTGCGCATTTAAGCTTGGCAGAAATAATAGAGAAGATTGCCATTAACCCAAGGAAACTATTACAATTGGAAAGCGCAAAAATAGAAGAAGGAAATACAGCCAACCTCACCCTGTTTGACCCGGATATAGAATGGGAATTTCAAAAAATAGATATAAAATCCAAATCGGTAAACACCCCATTTATTGGGGAAAAGATAAAAGGAAAAGCTTTGGCTATTTATAATAAAGGAAAATTTTTGGAATTGAAAAAATGGCTTTGAATTTAATATTATACTAAATAGTTCTCCCAGGATAAACTTTAAGTCCTGCTTCCAAAATATCAATTGATTTCTGCAAGGCTTCTTTATTAAGAACATAAGCAATACGAACCTGATTCACACCCGTATTAGGAGTTGCATAGAATCCTGCCGCAGGTGCTACCATAATGGTTGCTCCATCCAATTCAAAATCTTCCAACAACCACTGTGCAAACTTATCAGCATCATCAACTGGTAATTCTGCAATTGCATAAAAAGCACCTTTAGGTTTAGGACAAATTACCCCTTCAATTTTATTTAACCCTTCAACAAGCACATCTCTCCTACTTACATATTCTGCACTCACCTGTTCAAAATATGAAACATCCGTTTTTAAGGCTGCTTCACCAGCAATTTGTCCGAATGTAGGTGGCGATAATCTTGCTTGTGCAAACTTCATGGCAGTTCCCATTAATTCCTTGTTTTTGGACACAATACAACCCACTCTAATTCCGCACATAGAATATCTTTTGGAAGTAGAATCAATTACGATTGCATGCTGCTCCAACCCTTCAATATTCAATACCGAATGATGTACATGTCCATCATAAGCAAACTCACGATACACCTCATCAGCAATTAAAAATAAATCATGTTTAATAACGATATCTCTTAGCGTTTCTAATTCTTCTTTCGAATATAAATATCCTGTTGGGTTTCCAGGATTACAAATAAGAATTGCTTTAGTTTTAGCAGTTATAAGTTTTTCAAATTCTGCAATTTCAGGCAATGCAAAACCATCATGAATTGAGGTTGCAATTGGTTTTACCGTTACTCCTGCTGAAGTAGCAAATCCATTATAGTTTGCGTAAAATGGTTCAGGAATAATCACCTCATCCCCATTATCCAAACACGAATTTAAAGCAAATAAAAGGGCTTCAGAACCACCAGTGGTTACAATCACCTCATCCTTATTAATAGCAATCCCTAAGTTTTGATAATAATTTGCTAAGCCTTTACGGTAGCTTTCAAAACCTGCTGAGTGCGAATACTCCACTACTTTATCTGGGAAATTATGGATAGCCTCCAAAGCCAATTCAGGGGTATTAATATCAGGTTGCCCAATATTTAGATGATATACTTTTTTCCCTGCTTTTTTTGCCCTTTCAGCATATGGCACCAATTTTCTAATTGGTGACTCTGGCATTGCATTTCCTTTATTTGATATTTTCGGCATATTGCTTTATTTTTAACAAAAAAACACCCTCATATTTGAGGGTGCTAATGTCGTAATATTTTTCGGATTTTCTTAGTTGCCTTCCAATGGGGCTCCTTCCGTATTTTTTTCAGGTGCTGCCGCATCTTTTGGTGGTGGCAACACTTCCCCTTTAATTGTTAAAATAGCTGGTTTTTTACTAGCATTGGTTGTTAGGGTAATTGTTTTAGTAAATTTTCCTACTCTATTGGTTGCGTATTTTACACCAATTTTTGAAGTTTCACCCGGCATGATTGGTTCTCTTGGCCAAGTTGGAACTGTACAACCACAACTTCCTTTCGCATTCTTTATAATAAGTGGTTCTGTTCCGTTATTGGTAAATACAAATTCTCCTGCTCCATTACCATTATGTTCTATAACTCCATAATCATAAACTTTTGATTCAAAATCGATTGTAGTATTTGAAGATGGTTCCTCAATTTGTTCTTGTTTTGCTTCCTCTATTTCAACTACTGGCTCTGCTTTTTTTGGCTGGGGGATTCGTTGGGCTAAAACCACAAATCCAATTAGAAAGGCACTTAGTAATAATATTATCTTTTTCATTTCTTTTTAAATTTTTATTTTTAATAACTTCTCCAATTATAACGAACGGCAAATTTACTAATTTATTTTTCTTCTGCAAATGAGATTGATAAATAAGTTTTGAATTGCAGATTTTTATAGATTTGCAAATCAATGGAATTAGCAAAAAAGTATAATCCTACAGATGCAGAAAAGAAATGGTACTCACATTGGGTGGAGAAAGGTTATTTCCATTCCACTCCTGATGAGCGTGAGGCCTATACCATTGTAATTCCACCACCGAATGTAACAGGGGTTTTACATATGGGGCATATGCTAAACAATACCTTGCAGGATGTAATGGTAAGAAGAGCAAGAATGATGGGATTCAATGCTTGTTGGGTACCTGGTACTGATCATGCCTCTATTGCAACTGAAGCTAAAGTAGTACAAAAATTAGCCCAAGAAGGAATACAAAAAAGTGACCTAACAAGAGATGAATTCTTAGCTCATGCTTTTGACTGGAAAGAGAAACACGGAGGAATCATCTTAGAACAATTGAAAAAATTAGGTGCATCATGCGATTGGGAGCGCACAAAGTTTACCATGGATGACGACATGAGTGAATCCGTAATTAAGGTTTTTGTGGACTTGCACCAAAAAGGACTTATCTACAGAGGAGTACGAATGGTAAATTGGGATCCTTCCGCACAAACAGCACTCTCTGATGAAGAAGTAATCCACAAAGAAGTAAATTCAAAATTATACCATATTGCCTATAATATTGAAGATAGTGATGAAAAACTTACAATTGCCACTACAAGACCAGAAACTATTTTAGGAGATTCTGCAATTTGTGTAAATCCAAATGACGAACGATACACTCATCTAAAAGGTAAAAAAGCAATTATACCTTTAGTGGACAGGATAATCCCTATCATCTTTGATGAATATGTGGATATGGAATTTGGGACTGGAGCCTTAAAAATTACACCTGCACATGACATTAACGATTATCAATTAGGCGATAAGTACGGCTTGGAAACAATAGACATCCTAAATGATGATGGTACTTTAAGTGAAGCTGCAAAACTATATGTTGGAAAAGATAGGTTCGTTGTAAGAGAAGAAATAGCGGTTGATTTAAAAGCGAAAGGCTACTTAGTAAAAACTGAAGAATACCAAAATAAAGTTGGTTTTTCTGAAAGAACAGATGCCGTAATTGAACCAAAACTTTCCATGCAATGGTTCTTTAAAATGGAATCGTTTTCAAAACCAGCATTGGAGCATGTTATGAATGGTGACATACAATTTCATCCTCCAAAATTCAAAAACACCTACCGCCACTGGATGGAAAACATCAAGGATTGGTGTGTATCGCGTCAGCTTTGGTGGGGACAACAAATTCCTGCTTATTTTTATGAAGGCAATAAATATGTTGTGGCTGAAAGCAAAGAGGAAGCTTTAGTATTAGCGCAAAAAGAAAAGCCAAGCGTTACTATGGCGGACTTACGCCAAGATGCTGATGTATTGGACACTTGGTTCTCATCTTGGCTGTGGCCAATATCCGTTTTTGATGGCATCCGAAATCCTGATAATGAAGAAATAAATTACTATTACCCTACCAATGATTTAATTACAGGACCAGATATCTTATTCTTTTGGGTTGCTAGAATGGTAATGGCAGGATACGAATACAGAAATGATATGCCATTTAAACATGTATATCTAACAGGACTTGTTAAGGATGTCAAAGGCAGAAAAATGAGTAAAACTTTAGGCAACTCTCCGGATCCAATTGAGTTAATGGAAAAATATGGTGCTGATGGTGTAAGAGTTGGTATGCTTCTATGCTCTCCTGCTGGTAACGATTTACCGTTTGATGAAGGGCTTTGTGAGCAAGGAAGGAATTTCTGTAATAAAATATGGAATGCCTTTCGTTTAATAAAAGGTTGGGAAGTTGCAAATTGTGAGCAGCCAGAAAGTGCTAAACAAGCAATTATTTGGTTTGAAAATAAACTCAGTAAGGCCATTTCTGAAATTGATGAATCGTATAGTAAATACAGAATTTCAGAAGCTTTAATGAGTACTTATAAATTGATTTGGGATGATTTCTGTTCTTGGTATTTGGAAATGGCAAAACCAAATTATGGTTCACCAATTGATTCAATTACGTACAACAAAACAATTGAGCAGTTAGAAAAAATATTAAAACTATTACATCCATTTATACCTTTCTTATCAGAAGAAATTTGGCATTTAATTGATGATAGAAAAGAAGACATAATTGTTGCTGATTGGCCAACAGCATCAGCTGTAAACGAGCAGTTATTAGCTGATTTTAAAAACACAACTGAGGTGGTTGCAGGAATCAGAACGATAAGAAAAGAGCAGGATATTGCAAACAAAGAGCAATTGGAATTAGTCGTGATTAAGAGCCAAAAATCCAAGACTAATTTAGATGCCATTATTGTGAAATTAGGAAACCTAACAGCTGTAAATACTACTGAAGAAAAACCAACTGGTGCTTTTAGTTTTATGGTTAAAGCAAATGAATACTTTATCCCACTAGGAGATAAGATTGATGTAGGAGCAGAAATTGAAAAACTACAAAAGGAATTGGATTACACTACGGGTTTCCTTAAAATGGTTGAAGGAAAATTATCCAACGAAAAGTTTGTGCAAAATGCTCCACAACAGCTTGTTGATAACGAGCAAAAAAAGCGAGTAGATGCAAAGGCGAAAATTAAGATTTTAGCAGAAAAAATAACTGCTATATCTAATGGGTAAAAAGTTTTTATTATTTTCCCTTCTTTTTAGTTGCATATTTGCTTTTGCATCCAACCCAAGCGAAACAGATGGCATAAAGGGAAACTTTGATTTGGGACTGAATTACACCCAAAATATACAAAAAACCCTTCAGTTCAATAATGTGTTTTTGCTCCGCTACAAAAAAGGAAAATCAAATTTTAGTTTAGGAAATAATATTTCATTTATCAGCAAAACTGGGGAAGAACAGTTGCTAAACAAAGGAACACAAGATTTTAAATATTCTTACAAAAGAAAAAAACTTGGTGCTGATATTTCTCTGCAACACCTATACGATATTAGTAGAAGCATAAAAACAAGATGGACTAGCGGACTGGGGCTTTCTTACGCTTTTATTCAAAAGGATGATAAAAAATTAGTAATTGGAATTTCTGCACTAAAAGAAAAAGAAACGCCTATAAGCGGAGAGGTGAAAATTCAAAACCGAATGAGTGCTAACCTAGATTTTTCAATAAAATTAAATAAGAATATTGAGCTTTTAGGAGCGAACAATTACCAGCCCAATATAGAGGAGGCGGGAGATTTCCGGCTAAAGACAATGCTTGCATTAAGGATAAATTTAAGCCCTCATTTTTTGCTGAGCATCAACAATACCTTTAATTATGATAGCTTCCCCGCAGAGGGAATTCCAGAAACCGACTACCAACTGATAAATAGTATTTCTTATACTTTTTAGAAAATAGTTATTGGCTTGTAATTTGATAATTATCATATCCGCACATTACCAAATTGATTCATTGCTACATTAGTCCATTATCTTTTCTAGTCTAGTGTCTAATTTACTAAAAACCAACAACTATCTTCTCCACTGTTCCATTATCATATATATAGAGCAGAGTAGTTTCTTCTTTTATTGTTGTAATATCTACCTCTCTACCCAAAACATCTGTTATTTTTAGTAATTTTCTATTTACATCAGAAGTAGTTTCATGTAATGAAGATGTAGCAACTTCCTCATATAAAGAAAAATCATCTACTGCTGCCTCAACTAAACTCCCTCCACTTAAAGCTCCATTTGTACTATCGGATGCAATAAATTTAACCCTTACTTGGCTGGTTAAGTTCACATAATCATTCACCCTAAAAGCTACTCTTCTCCAACTTTTATCGGAGGTTAGAGTATTTTCAACATATTGCCAATTTACACCATCATCTGTTACCAAAACATGCCACCAGTCTGCATTTGGCTCTGCTCCTGTTGGGGGGTTATTCGTGTACCAACGGTAATAAGTAAAAACAGGGTTGGTATAGGAAGTTAAATCATAAAAAGGAGAAAAAAGAGTAGTATGTCCATCATCGACATCATTTTGGCCAATACCATCAAAAAGACTTGCATTTCCTGTAAAAGCACATTCTACTCCATTTGGTGTATGGTCCTGATCCGTTTGCACAATGGTGCTCGGGTCCGTTGGGTCAGAAAAAGAGCCAGTTGGTTCATCAACTTCCCATTCGCCAGAGCTCAGTCCTGAGGCAATATCGCTTGGGTCGCCTAATTGCCAAAAACCAACATTAGCATCAAAATCTTCTATTCCCATAAACTCAAATCCGTTCAAGATAAAATAAGGAACATTGGCATGCTGGCTAAGGTTGGCAGCCATTGGCGTTATGCCTGATTGCTTGCCATATGTATCCTCCAATAAAATGTAATAAGCAATAAGTGTTCCGGCTGGCTGAGCTGGAATATGCCCTATATAAGTAGTTCCTCCAGAACTGCTTAATACTATTGAATTCCAACTAGTTGCATTGTTTAGCTTATAGTGTACTTTAGCATTACTTAATGCCCAAGCATAAGTAAGTGCAATAGAAGCATTTATTGTAATATCATTATTTGGCGCTGACATCATTACTTGGGCGTGTATGATATTGGCATTAGATAGTAAACTAATTCCATGCAAAGCAAAAGCATCTACAATTATTTGGTCGTTGGGTGTTCCGTTATATATGTTTCCATCATTATCATCAGCCATTAGAGTTTCTAATAAAACATCAGTATAGATAATTCCTTCAGTACCACCAGCACCATCTGGAGCCCCATCATAAGTGTATTTGAATAAATCCATCATTTGCCCCATATTATTAAAACCCAAATAAGTATCCCACCAACAACCGGCAATTATCTCACCATCAGCATGTACCTCTCCCGTTAAATCTTGTGGATACACCTTTCTATC
>DUAL01000295.1 GCA_012960835.1 Flavobacteriales bacterium
CCTAGAATAAAATTATTTATCTCTGTAACATCTGTTTGATCTACTATCCCATCTTCATTAACATCACCACAAAGAACCGCCCCGGTAAGGCAGCTAGAAGATGCTTGCCATGTTGTACCTCCAAAAAGTGTGCCATTATTCCCATTGGAAGTCTGGTCATAAGTATAAGAGCCAATTCCTTCATTTAAGTTCCAATAACCCATCAGATTGGTATAATTTGGGTGAGAAGTATCTATCTCAGAACACATCCAATTATTTATTTCTATTTGTGATAGAGCAACATCCCATAATCTTACTTCATCTAACCTTCCAATCAAATAAAATTCTAATCCTTGATAATTTAAAGATCCTAATCTAAAAGATTGGGCAGTCTGTATAATAGTACCATTTGCAGCAGTGCTGTCAAGAAAGATTCCGTCTTTGTACAAACGAATATAACTGCCGTTATAAGTAAAAGCTAAATGTTGCCATTGATTAAAATCTAATGCATTAAAAGCAACAATATCATAATCTACACCTAAGCTATTTCTAAATCTAGCTTCAATATTATTAGTATTTTGTAATTGTAATAAATAAAAATCAGCATCTATATTATTTCGAAACCCCATTATACCTCCATGATTGGTATTACTTTGCGGGTTGACCCAGCCGCTGATAGAAAAAGTTGTTTTATTAGCTACAAGTCCTGACACATTAGGAATATCTACATACGAAAGTGAAGTAGAATTAAATACTAATTCATAATCGGTAGTTTGAGATATTCCAATAAAGGGAATGTATACCAAAAGTAGTAGTAGATTTTTCATTTTATTGTTTTATAATCTGTTTGGTAATTGTTTCTTCATCCATCTCCAAACTTATAAAATAAATCCCACTTTTTATATTTTGCATATTTATGCTAATTTGATTATTTCCTGCTATAAGTTTTTTACTTCCCGTTTTTACTTTCTTACCCAACTCATTATACAAAACCCAAGTAGCAGTAGTGCTTTTTTGGGTGGTAAAATCCAAATTTACTTTATTGTTAGTAGGATTTGGGTAGATATTGATTTCTGTTAAATGATCGTTCTTTTCATCTATAGCTGTATTTATAGCTAAAACATCTCCAACTGAAGTTATATTAGTCTGATAAATTCCATTTCCATGTGTACCTACTACAAGCAATCCATCATTATGCCTAAAAGTGAGAAATTCTACCACCACAGAGCCAATAGTTTGAGATCCAATTTGCTCCCAAATTGTATTTGTTCCATCTAAATGTGCAGTAGCAAATAGCCCAACAGAAGTGCCCACCAAATACAATGTATCATTGCCAAGTGGTATAATTTCTGCTGTTCTGCAAGAGGGTCCATTACCACTTCCGCTTGGGTTTTGCTCCAAATTCCCGGCAACCTTTGTCCAACTTGCTCCTGCATCCGTGCTGTGAAAAAGAGAATAAACTGCATAGTTGGAATAAACCACCATAATCTCATCTGCATCATCTGGGTTAATGGCAATATCATAACAATAAGAATTGGTACCAGTAGGAATATTGGTAATCATATTCAGTGGCGGATCGCCAACATTGGCATTGTCAATTCTGTAAATGTATTTGTTTTGTGTGCCCAGATAAACCACATTTGCGGGATTTTTGGAAGTTTCAATTACAGAAATTTTCATTCCGGTATTCGGCAGTGTATCGCTATATTTATGCCAACCCAAATCCGACTTTTGATGTGAATTGTTGTAAGGAATATTCGCTACATCATTGTTTCTCCAAAATCTATTTCCTTCCGCCCAATAAATGATATCGGAATTTTCATCCATCACCATTGGGTTGATAAACATATAATAAGTACTATCAGCCGATATTGGATCCATTCTGTTAAAAGCCAATCTCTCAGCATTGGTGTCTAACTTCATTTTATACATTACCCCTCTTTGAATAGTAAGGTAAAAATCTTCCTCATTGTCGGCAATACCAGCAAAACAACCATCCCCATTAAAAGGCATATTCCAATGGGAGGTTGGATTAGCTGAGAAATTAATGAAATTACCATTATCCTGAAAACCGCCATGCATCACATTTGAGTTTGCATTTCTACTAACAGTTACCCCATAAAGTTGCGTAGTGTAATAGCCATTGTTCAGGGAAATCCAAACCACAGTGTCCTGAAAGGCATTGTAGGACCTGAATACCCCTCCATCAGTTGCACTAAGCATTACGCTATCGTTAGATGGTAAGAAAAGTAAATCATGTTGGTCAGGATGATGATTTTTATAAACACCCCAATTCCCATCACCCTCAGTTGAACCAATAAAATAGCCTCCAATTATCATGGTATTGTTTGGAGTTGTGAAGCCGTCAGTAGAGCGCCATAAATTTGTTCCTCCAATATATACTGTATTAGAATTGGTTGGATGTACTTTTACAAGCAAATCATATCCACCTTGTGCGTTAAAATTATCGAAACTTGTAGCTTGATTTGCCGGAATATTAGCCGATAAATCAGTCCAATTTCCTGTATTTGCTTCATATTTCCAAAGGGAAGTCCAAGTTTCTCTACCAAAAAAAACATTGGTATGCTGTCCGTAATTATCTGTTTCAGCAGCCAAAAAATATACTTCATTTTCATTGCTCGGATTCACCCCAATTGCAATTCTTCCATAAACTGGCGGAAAAAGCGAATCTGTAATATTGGTCCAGTTCTGTCCATCCACTGAGCGCCAAATTCCTCTGTCTATACCATCAGAACTAAGTGTTGCATATACTACCCCACTTGTAGTAATCTCAATATTAGTATAATAGGCGCCACCGAAAGAAGCCACCGTCCCAAGCTCAAAAGCCCAAGAATTTCCTCCATCTTCACTTCTATAGATACAGTGCCAGATTGCAGCATAAACTACGTCTAAACTATCGTTTGAAGGATCCGTTTCAATGTTCCAAATAAAATCAAAATTAGAATCAAAACTTTGTGGTGTATTTGTTGCTGTTACAGATAAAGAATCCCAACTGATGCCGCCATCTATCGATTTGTAAATGCCGTTTCCTTGATAATAAGCTCCTCCTCCACTTGCTGAACTTCCTCTAAGCTCTCCGCTACCAAAATACCATGTATTTTCTTTTCCCTGTCTTTTGTCCTGACTTACACAAGTAACATTGTGCAGTTGATTGGGTTCTGTTGTCATTGTCCAGCTTTGCCCAGCATCAGTGGATCGAAACATTCCGCCACTTGCTCCTCCTGCAAAAAGGATATTTTCATCCAATACATTCATTGCAAAAGCACGCGTTCTACCACCTACATTGTAAGGGCCTCTGTGCACCCAATTTGCTTTACTAAGGGATTTAGATTTTGGCAATGTTTTCGCAAAAATCATTTCTTTTTTCCTGATGTCTCTTGGAATTTCCCCTGTTGTAGGGTCCATTAATCTTATGCGCTCCCATACCACTCTTTCTGCAGGGTTATCAGAAGCGAAAGCAATTGTTTTGTTTTTTTGTTCTGTGCATGAAGTAATTAAAAATACTACTAATAGAAATGGTAAAATTTTATACATTGTTTTTAGATTTTTGTTTGGGTAAAAGTAGTAAAAAGTAATCAGAAATCAGTTGTCAGAATTATAGTAGAGGTTTTACTATCTTTGCCATCTGAAAATTAAACTTTAGAATGAAACAAGCACAAAGGTATATACCTAAAAATAAAGTAAGAATTGTAACGGCAGCCAGTTTGTTTGACGGACATGATGCTGCCATCAATATCATGCGTAGAATCATACAAGCTACAGGATGTGAGGTTATTCATTTGGGGCACGATAGATCGGTAGAAGAAGTAGTAAATTGTGCTATTGAAGAAGATGCAAATGCAATTGCTATGACCTCTTACCAAGGAGGACATACTGAGTATCTGAAATTTATGTACGACCTATTGCAAGAGAAAAAAGCAACCCATATAAAAATATTTGCTGGTGGTGGTGGCACTATTCTACCAGATGAAATAAAAGAATTGGAAGCCTACGGAATTACAAGAATTTACCACCCAGATGATGGTAGAACAATGGGATTGCAAGGAATGATAAACGACCTTATTAAGCAATCGGACTTCTTAGTGGGAGAACACTTAGAAGGAGGAATTACTGAAATACAAAGCAAAAATATAAATGCTATTGCTCGTATGATATCAGCTGCTGAAAATTGCCCTGAAAAGCACAATGGTATTTTATCAGAAATAAAAGAAATTGCTAAGCAGTCAGACACTCCAGTACTAGGAATTACAGGAACGGGTGGTGCAGGAAAATCCTCTTTAGTGGATGAATTGGTAAGAAGATTCATCATTGATTTCCCTACAAAAAATATTGCTATTGTTTCGGTTGACCCATCCAAAAGAAAAACAGGAGGTGCATTATTGGGAGACAGAATAAGAATGAATGCCATAAAATCGGACAATGTGTACATGCGTTCCTTAGCTACTCGTCAGGCTAACTTGGCACTATCGGCACATGTGAATGATGCACTAGATATATTGAAAGTTGCCAATTATGATTTAATCATCTTGGAAACTTCTGGTATCGGACAATCGGATACTGAAATACTAGAACATTCGGACATTTCACTTTATGTGATGACTCCAGAATATGGTGCAGCAACACAATTGGAAAAGATTGATATGCTGGACTTTGCTGACCTTATCTCGATAAATAAATTTGATAAAAAAGGAGGATTGGATGCCATAAGAGATGTAAAAAAACAATACCAAAGAAACAATACTCTTTTTGATAAAGATGTAAATAGCATGCCTGTTTATGGAACGATTGCTTCCCAATTTAACGACCCAGGAGTCAACTCGCTTTACAAAGCCATAATGGATAAATTCTCAAAAAAAGGACTGGGAAACTTTAAGTCTTCTTTTGATATTACTGATGAAATGAGTGAAAAAATATATGTAATTCCTCCTAAAAGAGTTCGATACCTATCTGAGATTTCAGAGAACAATAGGGCTTATGATAAATGGGTAAATGATCAAAAAGAAATTGCACAACAATTATATGCATTACAAAAATCATTAGAAATATTAGATGATTCATCTGATGATGTTATTTCTCAGATAAAAAAGGAATATGAAGTACTTCTACTCAATTTAGATCCTAAAAACAAAATACTAATTGACTCATGGGAAGAAGTTCAAAAAAAATACAAAGAGAAAATTTTTAAATTTAAAGTAAGGGATAGAGAACTCTCTATTGAAACTCACTCAAAATCATTATCCAACTCTGATATTCCTAAAATAGCCTTACCAAAATATGAGGCTTGGGGAGACTTATTGAAATGGCAATTACAGGAAAATGTACCTGGAGAATTCCCATATACCGCAGGATTGTTTCCTTTTAAAAGAGAGGGAGAAGACCCAACCAGAATGTTTGCTGGTGAAGGAGGCCCTGAAAGAACAAACAAGCGTTTTCACCTAGTGAGTTTGGGTATGCCTGCCAAACGACTTTCTACTGCTTTTGATTCGGTAACTCTTTACGGAAACGACCCAGGAGAACGACCTGATATATACGGTAAAATTGGAAATGCAGGAGTTTCCATCTGTTGTTTAGATGATTTGAAAAAACTCTATTCTGGTTTTGAATTAGCCAACCCAATGACATCCGTAAGTATGACCATAAACGGACCAGCCCCAATGTTGTTGGCCTACTTTATGAATGTCGCTATCGACCAAGAATGTGAAAAATATATACATGATAATAAATTGGAGAAAGAGGTAGAAAAAAAGATTGTTTCTATCTACAAAACCAAGGGAGTTAACAGGCCGAAATATCAAGGAAAATTACCAGAAAGGAACAATGGATTAGGACTCTTTTTATTAGGAGTTACAGGGAATGAAGTTTTAGAAAATACTATTTACCAAAAGATAAAAACAGAAACCTTAACTAAAGTTAGAGGAACCGTACAAGCAGATATTTTAAAGGAAGATCAAGCACAAAATACTTGTATTTTCTCTACTGAATTCGCCCTTAGGATGATGGGTGATGTTCAAGAATATTTTATTAACAATGGAGTAAGAAATTTCTACTCTGTTTCAATTTCTGGGTATCATATTGCAGAGGCAGGTGCCAACCCAATATCCCAATTGGCATTTACCCTATCTAACGGATTTACTTATGTAGAATACTACCTAAGTAGAGGAATGGACATCAATGAATTTGGACCAAATCTTTCGTTCTTTTTCAGTAATGGTGTGGACCCAGAATATGCCGTAATTGGCCGTGTTGCCAGAAGAATTTGGGCAAAAGCCATGAAAAATAAATATGGTGCCAACAAAAGAGCTCAAATGTTAAAATACCACATCCAAACTTCTGGTAGATCTTTGCACGCACAAGAAATTGATTTTAACGATATCCGAACTACTTTGCAAGCTCTTTATGCAATATACGACAATTGTAATTCCTTACATACTAACGCTTATGATGAAGCCATCACCACTCCTACTGAGGAATCGGTAAGAAGAGCAATGGCCATTCAGTTAATCATTAATAAAGAACTAGGGTTAGCTAGAAATGAAAACCCAATACAAGGAGCTTTTATTATAGAGGAACTAACGGATTTAGTAGAAGAAGCGGTACTGACTGAATTTGATAACATTACCGAAAGAGGTGGAGTACTTGGAGCAATGGAAACCATGTATCAAAGAAGCAAAATACAAGAGGAAAGTTTATATTACGAAACCTTAAAACACACGGGAGAATATCCTATAATTGGGGTGAATACTTTCCTAAACAAAAAGGGTTCTCCTACTATTATTCCTGAGGAAGTTATCCGTGCAACAGAAAAAGAAAAGAAATATCAGATTTCTATGCTTGCTCAGTTGCATAAGGGAAGTAAAGATAAATCGGTAAAACTTTTAAGTAATTTACAAGAAGCTGCTATTCAAAACCTAAACATTTTTGAGTTATTGATAGAAGCTGCAAAAGTATGTTCTTTAGGAGAAATTACCAAAGCACTATTTGAAGTTGGTGGGCAGTACAGGAGGAATATGTAAATTTAACTAATAAAAAGAACCAATGGACACAATAACTAATTTTTTTAATTTTGAAATATTTCATTTCAATAATCATTCACTGTCTATTTTTGAAATATCTAGTATAGCTGTAATTTTCATGATTACAAAACTAATTTTATGGTTAATTAGTAAAGCTATATTTAACAAAACAAAACTTCACAACCTAGATAAAGGAAGTGCTTTTGCATTATTTCAAATTATAAAATATTTGATATGGATAATAGCAATTACCCTTATGTTAGAGGCGTTAGGAATTAAAGTAACCATTCTGTTGGCGGGATCAGCTGCACTACTTGTTGGGATTGGTCTTGGACTTCAACAAACTTTTAATGATATTTTATCAGGTATAATATTGCTTTTTGAACATTCGGTGAAAGTTGGTGATATTTTAGAAATAGATGGTGATAGGGTAACTATTCAAGAAATAGGTTTACGAACATCAAAGGGAATGAATGTAAGACAAATAGTTGTGATTATTCCAAATTCATTAATCACTACTAACAAAGTAATTAACTGGAGTCATCAAACACAAAAAACACTATGGAATATTGATATTGGAGTAGCTTATGGAAGTGATGTGGATTTGGTTATTCAAACACTTGAAGAAAGTGCTGTAGAACATTTAGAGTTTTCAGAATGTGAATTTAAAGAAGTTCGCTTTGTAAATTTTGGCAATTCATCAATGGATTTTCAACTGTTTTTTTACAGTAAAAATATTATCGGTATTGAAAAGGTGAAAAGTGATATAAGGAAAATAATTTACAAAAAATTTAATGAAAACAAAATAACTATTCCTTTTCCTCAAATGGACTTGCATATAAAATCAAAAGATATTTGAAAAAATAACAAAATGATTAAAAGAATACTTACCCTATTTATTGTTGCCTTTGCAACAATTTCAAATGCACAAAACACTTTTACTGCTGAAGTATTGGACAGTGAAAATAAAGAGGTATTAATTGGCGCTTCACTTATTTTAAAAGGAACTACAAATGGCGTAAGCACAGATGTTACCGGATTGGCAATCCTTAAAAATATTCCAAGTGGAGAGCAAACGATAGTTGTTTCCTATATTGGATATGAGGATGAGCATTTAAGATTTATCTTCCCAATTGAAAGAGAGAAAGTGCATACTGTTTTACTAACTCCTTCCGATACAGAAATAGACGAAATAATTATTGAAGCAACAAGAGGAAACAGAACAGTTGCTAACTTGCCTACCCGAACTGAGGTACTGACAGAAGAAATAGATGAAGCAGCAAGTATGGAACCGAGTAAAATCTCTCATTTAATAACCCATTCTACAGGAATACAAGTACAAACTACAGCTGCAGGATCGAATGGTGCGGTAGTCAGAATTCAGGGCTTGAACGGAAGATATACCCAAATGTTAAAAGATGGTTTCCCTCTGTATGGAGGTTTTTCTGGGAGTTTGGATATTTTGCAAATTCCACCTTTAGATTTACGACAAGTGGAATATGTGAAAGGTTCTGCTTCTACCCTTTATGGCGGAGGAGCAATTTCTGGATTAATTAATTTACTTACCAAAAAAGCGAATAAGGACGAAACACTTCTACACATTAATCTATCTCATATTGGTGCAAGGGATTTTAATGCTTTTACTTCCAAACGATTTGGGAAATGGGGATTTACTAATTTGGCTTCTATGCATATTCATAACCCTTATGATGCAGATGAAGATGGTTTTTCTGACATTGCACAAGTATCTAAATTTAATTTTAACCCAAAACTATTTTATAATCCAAATAAGAAAACAGATTTGTATTTTGGAGCTACTATCTCTAAGGAAAATAGAAAAGGAGGAAGTATGAGTAAAATAAATAACGAGAACCCTGACACTCTTTACTTTTTAGATAAGCAGGAAAGCAGCCGTTTTACTACACAGTTTTCAGCAAACTACAAATTTAGTGAAACTAAAACGATAACACTAAAAAATAGTATTTCTTCCTTTGATAGGTACATCAATATTGATGAAAATATTTTAGGAACTTCCGCTACATTTGTAGGAAATCAACTAAATAGTTTTACTGAATTGAATTTGAATATTAATAAAGAAAAACAAAATATCAATATTGGTATTAATGCACTATCAGATAAATTTAAAGAAGATAATTTTTTCTCTCAACCGCTGAGAAATCAAGAATATCAAACTCTTGGATTATACATCAATCACCTTTGGGATGTAACAGATAAGTTAGCTTTGGAAAGTGGATTGAGAACTGATAAAGTAGATGCCTCAACCTTAAATACAGAAAACGGAGGCCAATCCTTTATACTACCTAAAATATCTGCTTTGTACAAACTTACTCCAGAACTTTCTATCCGTTTAGGAGGAGGAATGGGATACAGAATGCCAACCATTTTTAATGAGGAAGCAGAGCCTTATGGATACAAGAATGTGCAAACAATTGATTTTGGAAACTTAATTGCTGAAGAATCTTACGGCAGTAACATTGACTTTAAATACCAATCTACTTTTGGCTTGGATAATGTATTACTTTCCTTAAACCAAATGTTCTTTTACAATGTAATTGATAACCCCATTACCTTAAATGAAAATGATATCGATAATCTGTTTTATGAACAGACAAACGACTCTTTATTCTCTAAAGGATATGAATCTCAAATAAAACTAACTGTGGGTAAATTCACTTGGTTTTTTGGTTATACTTATACGGATGCTTATCTGGAAAATGGGAAAAACAAAAATCCACTTACACTTACTCCAAAACACAGTATAAAAGGAGATTTACTATTTGTAGTAGAAGATAAATGGCGTATTGGTTGGGATTATGATTATAAATCAGGGCAATTCCTGAATAATAGTCATATTACTGAAAGTTTATTTACAACAGGAATTATTGTAGAGCGTACGATTGATAATTTTGTAATATTCCTTAATGCTGAAAATTTTACAGATGTTAGGCAATCCAATACTGGAAATGTACTTGAAAATGGAAGTCCTCAATTTACAGAAGTTTGGGCGCCATTGGACGGATATTTCTTTAATATGGGATTGAAAATTAAATTATAATTCTACTCAATAGTAATTCTTTTCTCTACTGTTCCATCATCATAGATGTAAAAGAGTAGTTCGTTTCTATTTTTGTTTATTTTTTTCCCTAAAATATTAGTAATTTTTAAAAGTTTTCTTTCTGAATTAAATTCTAAAATACTTGTAGGAACATTAGTAACAGTAAAAACTACATTTATAATACATCCTGCTTTATCTTTAACATCACAGCTATATATACCATTAGAAGATGGTGTAATAGTTTGCACAGTGTCACCTGCATTCCACAAGTAGCTGTATGGTGGTGTGCCTCCACTTACATTGACTGTTAAATCAAGTACAGACTGACTAATTGAAGCAGTTAGTGGAGAGGGTTCAGTAACTACATATGTTTCTGCTGTACTATTTCCATTGGCATCTGTAACAGTTACAATATAAGTGCCCGCAACTAAATTAAAAATATCTTGACTTGTAGCCGTGAATCCATTTGGGCCTGTCCAAGAGAAAGTAAAAGGAAAAGCAGTCCCAAAAATATCTAACATAATAAATCCATCTGAAAATCCATTACAACTAACATCTACCAATTTATCAAGATCAACCATTGGCGGAGAAACAACAATACTATTCAGAGAATTACCTAAGTAGTAAACAATATCTCCATAAGGATTTCCTGCAGAATCTGTTTCAATTTCAACCAAACTCCAAGTTATTGTAGAGTCATTAGTTCTCCAGCTATAACGACTCTCATTCCAAGATATAGAACCACTAGC
>DUAL01000296.1 GCA_012960835.1 Flavobacteriales bacterium
ATCACCAGGGTTAAACCAATCAGGATCCTATTCCATTTACTTTGAAACTTATTATAAAGATCCTTGTGATGATATTTGGATAGTTTCAGCCAGTATTAGTTTTGTGATAAATGATTGTCCTTTACAAGTAAATTTAATGACAAATAACGATACGATTTGTATTGGTGATAATACAGACATTTTTGCTCAGGTTGAAGGTGGAGATTCTACTTCTTACAATTATAATTGGGTGCCTTTACTCCCACCTTCCCCAGGCCCTCATAATGTTTCTCCTCTTGTAACTACAACTTATTATGTAACTATAAGTGATGCGGGACCGGCACAAGCACAAATGGATTCCGTCACTATTTATGTATTTCCCTTACCTGTTCCACAAAGCGATACTACTGTTTGCAGAACTGGTCCTAATTTTAATTTAAATGCAAACCCATCTGGAGGTTGGTGGTCGGGTTTTGGAATAGTTAGTGGGGGACAGGGTATTTTTTCTCCAACTACAACGGGAGCTGGAACGCATACTGTTTCTTATGGATATGCTGGTTGCTCAGAAACAATGGATGTTATTGTTTTGCCCATTGAAGCCGGTTCTAATATTTCCGTTTGCCCTAATGCGCCAACTTTTAATTTGAATACTTCCACAACAACCCCAGGAGGAAGTTGGAGTGGGTGTAATTGTATTCAGCCCAATGGGGATGTAAGTGTTGGAGGAATCCCTACTACTATTAATGCAATATATACACTTCCAAATGGTTGCTCAGATACCTTAAATATTATTGTTGAAAATATTATTACACAGCTAGATGATACTATTTGTCAAAAATCTTCTTCCTATACCCTAAGTTACTCTCCTCAATTTGGCTATTGGAGTGCATTAGCAACTTTACCTCAACAACCTAGTAATTGTGTAACTTCTATTTCATCCTTTCCATATTCTGATTATTTTGAATTAGGGTTAAACAATTGGACAAATGATCCATTAAATGATTTTAATTGGATGGTAAATTCTGGCGGAACACCATCATCTGGAACAGGACCAAGTGGTGCTTATGAAGGTATCAATTATGTTTATACTGAGGCTTCATCAGGTAATAACCCATTCAAAAGAGCTGGAATTATAAGTCCTTGTTTGAATCTTTCCGCTTATTCCAATCCTGTTTTACATTTTTGGTATCATATGTATGATAATCCTTCTGGTGGACCTCAACTAACCCAAGACCAAGGTTCATTCTCAGTTGATATTTCTATTGATAATGGGACCTCATGGACTAATGATATATGGATAAGAAGTGGAAATCAGGGAAATCAATGGCTAGAAGCTTCAGTGGATCTAAGTAATTATAACGCTACAGATGTTTTGGTGCGTTTAAGGGTAATTACCGGGACTTCTTGGCAATCGGATGTAGCGGTGGATATGTTGTCTTTTTTAGGAGGGTCAGTTAGTCCTAATGGAGTGGTATTACCAATAGTTGCGGATTCTGGACTACATACCTTTATTTATAATATTCAAGGATGTTCTGATACAGTAAATATTTATGTAAAACCTATTGATGCAGGAAGCGATATGGATGTTTGCCCAACACAAAGTCCTTTCAATTTAATTGGAGTTCCCTCTGGTGGAAACTGGACAGGCACACATATTACAAACCCAATAAGTGGTTTGTTTAATCCTTCATTAGGATTAGGGGTTGATATTATTACTTATTCTGTTGCAGGATGCATAGATACTGCTCTTATTTGGGTGCAAGAAACAGATGTTCTCTTGGATTCAATTTTTGCTTGTAATGATGGTGCAATGATTACACTTGATTCAATACTGATATCACGCTCGCCAACATACGGAACTTGGAGTGGAAATGGAATTATTACCGCCACTTACCCTGGCGAATTTGATCCTACAATTACTGGAATTGGAAGTCATACCATATATTATACTGCAAATTCTTGCTCGGATAGTATTATATTTGATGTTGTACCACCTAGCACACTTACTGATACTTTGATTTGTTCTACTGCTATCGATTTCTTTTTAAATGCTACTCCAAGCGGAGGGCAATGGGCAGGGCAGGGGATAGTCAATAATAATACCGGTTTGTTTTCTCCAACAACTGCAGGGGTTGGTGTACATGATATTTATTATCAATCTTTAATTGGATGCATGGATACTACCACTATTACGGTTTATAATAATCCCACATTGAGCATGACTGGACTTTTGGATAATTATTGTTATTTGGATACCATTATTCAAATAGCGGTAAATCCTAGTGGAGGAGTTTTATCTGGTAATGGAATTACGAATTTTACATTCAACCCTTCAATTGCCGGTCCTGGATATCATATTATTACTTATTCTTATGGAGGTGGTACGTGTTTGATTGACATTGACACTTTGGTTTTGGTTGGTGATTCTTTGAACTTAAGTACTTACGCTTCAAAGGATAGTATATGCTTTGAAGAAATGGTAACAATTGGAGCAAATATTTCTGGTGGAGTTGGTAATAATTATAGTTTTGCTTGGGATAATGGTTTGGGAAGCAGTTTTGAACATTTGGTAAGTCCAATAGCAAATACCACTTATAATGTAGTTGTAACTGATGGGTGCACAGAACCTGCAATTGGGACTATAGATATATTTGTTTATCCTACTTTTAGTTTATCTTTTAATACAAGTTTGAAAGATTGCTATGGAGAAAATGGTTTTGCGAAGGTAAATGTAGTAGGGAATAGCACTTATTCATATTTATGGAATACCACTCCCCTTGAAAATACCGATAGTATTTACGCTCAAGTTGCCAGAAATTATAGGGTAACTGTTACCGACAATATTTCTAATTGCTCAATATCGGATACCATTAGTATTCCTGGATATGAAGATATAATTGCAAGTTTTTTTGTGAATAAGGAAGATTGTATATCTCTTTTGGATGGAACTTTTCAGTTTATTGACAATAGTAATATTAATGTGAATGAAATTTCGCCAGCTAGTTTTTGGAGTTTTGGAGATAGTAGTTCTGTTCCTTATTCTTATGGTGTAAATCCCGAACATATATATTCTGATACAGGAAGTTATGTGGTAAATTTGGTGCTGATAAATAATGGAAATTGCACAGATACTAGTTCATTAATGGTTTGTATTTTCCCTGATAATAAGATTTTTGTACCAAATAGTTTTACCCCAAATATGGACCATTGTAATGATGAATTTTTTGTAAAAGGAGTAGGAGGTTTTTATTCTTTTAATATCAAAATACATAAAAGGTGGGGGGGGGATATTGTTTTTGAATCGGATGAAATAATACTTACAGATAGTTATTCGGATGGGAATTTGTGTAATATTCAGCAGGAGCTATATTCTTATTATAAAATGGGGACTTGGGATGGTTTGCTTGAAAATGGGGCAGATGCGCCAATGGACGTTTATGCTTTTGTGATTGAGTACAAGCAATTAGCGAATTCCTCTACAGAAAAAATTGTTGGAACTGTAACGCTCATCAGATAATGCCTGTAATACTTTCTTTCGGATATGGAGAGGATATTTTGCTAATCATAAGTTTTCTAATTTTCATTCTGCTGTTTCTATTTAAAAAGAAAATTCTTTTTCAGTTTTTAGCTAAATTGAACAAATTAATTTTACCTAGCTTATACAAAAAAGACATGAAGAAATTGAAAAAAGTGGAAATGCTAATTATTGCTTACCGCTATTGGGTAACTAAAAATGCTATTTAGTTTTTAAGTTTTGATTTAGGATTTTCTCTATTATCTCCTTTTAGATGATAGTCAACAAAATAAGAGAGAACTTCCCACTTGCCTAATTTAGATGGAGAAAGTAGAAGTATCTCTTCAACACTATCGGTATTTACATACTGAGATTGATAACGAATAGTCACATAAATTCCTCTTGGGAGCCCTTCCATTTCTTTTTCCATCTCTGCCAAATAATATTTCCTGGAAATAAACTTTCCTAGTTCTGGCATGAGTTCAGTACTAAAATACGCATTCCATGCTTCAAAATTAGTTTGACTTTTAGTGCTTTCTGAAAGTGTATTCCAACAATCGGTATACTTTTTGTTATTGAGTTTGTTAAGCCAACTTATTGCCATTTTTTCAGCATCTCGCATCTGCTGTCTTTCTGTTTTTTGAGAAAAACTAAAAAGTACAGAAGTGGAAAAAATAAGCAGAAAAATATATCGTTTCATATCTATCATTTGAAAAGCAAAACTAAAAATATAAAGAGATTTAAGACATTTTATTGTATTCAAAAATGAGGAAATCATTCACATCTCTAAAATAGAAGAAATATAATTCATTTAGATGTATCTTGTAACTTATTGAAATTGGGTGATTTATAGTAAATAAAAAAATAATAGTAAAATTTGGAATATTAGATTATTTCTGATTAGTTTTATAATCACCAAAATAAGTATTAACCAAAACCAAACAGATATGGCGTACCAACACAAAAACAGCAAAGGACAGACTTACTATCTGCACTCACAGGAAGTAACGCTAAAGTCATCAAACAAAAAGCAAACAATATTCTTTTTTGCTAAAAATAAGCGTTCGAATGCTTGTGATAAGCCCTCAGGAAAAACGGTAGTAGAAAACCAAAGAACGGGACTACCATTCTTGAAAAAAGCATAGTTTACCTTTTGCTATAATTTACTGAAACACCAAGTAATTGGGGTTTTTTCTTTCTAATATGGTATTAAAAATTACAAGGGAACAATAAGGAAACAAGCGATTTTAAGCAATTTCTGTAAGAGGAAAAGCCTATTTCTAAGCCAAAATGAAGCCTCTTTTCAAATAATTTTGCATAAAATAAGCTGTATTTATCAACCATTTGAATGATAGGTTTTATGCCTTTAATTCCTACTCTCAAAATAGTACATCCTTATAATTAGCTCCTAGGTTAAACTATCTATAACCTACTGATTATCTGCAACTTATATAACATGAAATAAGAAGAAGTTTTTGGAAAAATAAATGAGCTACTAGGTTATGGTTTATTTTATTTATTTTAAACAACCTAGAGTTATTAACAGCTATTTTTTTAACTATTCATGGTCAATTAGGTCAGATTAATATATTTTTTATAAATTGTACCAGATTAAATAACCTAGTATTAACCAAAAAATTATTTATTATGGGCTATGCACATGAAAACAAAAAAGGAACAACTTACTATTTGAATTGTAAAGATGTTACTTTAAAATCAACTGGAAGAGTACAGAGAATTTATTATTTCTCAAAAGACCAAAGAGATACTGCTTGTGATCTTCCTGGTGGAAAAACAGTTGTTGAAAATGACAAAACAGGATTACCATTCTTGAAAGGAAAATAGTCAGCAGACAACTAAAAAATTGAAAAGCCTTGATGAATTTCAGGGCTTTTTTATTGGGATTAACTTTGAATTAAATCTTAGTTTCATAATGTGCGTGTTCAATTAGTTCATCTAGAGTTACTACTTCCAGTGTTTTCTCATTGGTTGCTTCCAGTACTACTAGTGGAGCACAATTATTCTGATAAGCTTCTTTCCAGCGCAAAGCACATAAGCACCATTTTTCTCCGGATTTTACTCCAGGAAAATTAAATTCCGGTCGGGGAGTGCTTAAATCATTTCCCCTTTCGGCAGAAAAAATCAAAAAATCGGTGGTCGCAATAATACAAACTGTGTGCAAACCAATATCAGTATCGTCCGTATTACAACAGCCATCTCTAAAATAACCAGTAATCGGATTTTCACTACAAATCATTAATGACTCCCCAAAAACATTTTTATTTTCCATATAAAAAATTTAGATAGCAAATATATTGCTTTATATAATAGGAAGATTAATCATTGAGTGTAAATCTGAAGCAAAACTATTCTGTTTAGTCATCAAAAATAAAAAGCTGTTTTACAGCATGTTAATAGTAAAACAATACTACTTTTGCCGACTTAAATTTTGAATATGCAATCCATCAGAAACATAGCTATTATTGCCCATGTCGATCATGGTAAAACTACCTTAGTTGACAAGATAATTGAGGAATGTAAAATATTGGATGAAAGGAAAGAACGCACAGAATTATTGTTAGATAGCAATGATTTGGAAAGAGAAAGAGGGATTACAATCCTATCCAAAAATGTATCGGTAACTTATAAAGGGGTAAAAATTAATGTAATTGACACCCCAGGCCATGCCGACTTTGGCGGAGAGGTAGAACGAGTACTAAAGATGGCAGATGGCGTATTGCTTTTAGTGGACGCCTTTGAAGGTGCTATGCCGCAAACGCGCTTTGTTTTGGGTAAAGCTTTGGAGTTAGGACTAAAACCAATTGTGGTAGTGAACAAAGTAGATAAAGAAAATTGTACGCCCGATTTGGTGCAAGATGCAGTTTTTGATTTGATGTTTAATTTGGATGCAACTGAAGATCAGTTAGATTTTGAAACCATATTTGGTTCTTCAAAATTTGGGTGGATGAGCACAGATTGGAAAAATCCTACCAATAATATTACCGCTTTATTAGATACTGTATTGGAACAAATCCCTGAAGCACCTTATAAAGAAGGAACTCCGCAGATGCAAATCACTTCATTAGATTATTCCAAATTTGTTGGCAGAATTGCCATTGGCAGAATTTTTAGAGGAGATTTACAAGAAAATAAAGATTATATGCTTTGCAAGGTAAATGGAGAAAAAAAGAAAGTGAGAATAAAGGAATTGCATGTATTTGAGGGGATGGGTAAAGTGCAAGTAAAAACTGCTAGGAGTGGAGATATTTGTTCAATGGTAGGAATAGAGGGTTTTGAGATTGGTGATACTCTTGCCGATTTAGAGAATCCAGAAGAATTACCAAGAATAGCTATTGATGAACCAACCATGAGCATGCTTTTCACTATTAATAATTCCCCTTTCTTTGGGAAGGAAGGAAAGTTTGTTACTTCTCGTCATTTAAGAGAAAGATTATATCAGGAGTTGGAAAAGAACTTAGCCCTTAAAGTAGAGGATACCGATTCGGAAGATAAATTTAATGTTTATGGTAGAGGTATTTTGCATTTATCGGTACTAATTGAAACCATGCGTAGGGAAGGATACGAGTTACAAGTGGGGAAACCACAAGTTATTTTTAAGCAGATTGACGGCAGAAAATGTGAGCCAATGGAAACATTAGTAATTGATGTGCCAGAAGAATTTTCAGGCAAAGCCATAGAATTAGTAACAAAACAGAAAGGCAATTTGTTAGTAATGGAGCCAAAAGGAGATTTGCAACATTTGGAGTTTGATATTCCCTCAAGAGGATTGATTGGACTTAGAAACAATATGCTAACTGCCACAGCAGGAAATGCTGTAATGACACACCGATTTAGAGAATACGCTACATTTAAAGGATCTATTCCGGAAAGAAACAAAGGTTCCTTAATTTCAATGGAAGCTGGTGCGTCAACCGCTTTTGCCATCAACCGATTGCAAGATAGAGGAAGATTCTTTATAACTCCTGGAGACATAATCTATAAAGGACAAGTTATTGGCGAAAACACAAGAGATAATGATTTGGATGTAAATGTGATAAAAGGAAAGCAATTAACCAATATGCGTAAATCTGGTTCTGATGAGGCGGTAAATATTGCTCCAAAGATTGATTTCTCATTAGAAGAATCTATGGAATACATTCAAGCAAATGAATACTTGGAGGTAACGCCTGAGAGTTTGCGAATGAGGAAGATTTCATAAGGCACCTAAAACTAAGTATTTTACAAAATACTAGATATAGACAAACAACCACTTCTGTCCTATAATTAATATTATGTTAAATAGAAAATAATTGAAAAAAGGAAGATTTCTCCCCCTTTCGTTTATCTTACTTTAATTCAGCTAAAAGCTTTTTCATTTTACTGGACTTATCATAGTCACCTTTTAAGGCATATAATTGTTTTAAGGAAATAATTGTATTCTTATCTTCCTTATTCAAATTAAATGCATCTTCCATGTAAGGCAAAGCTTTTGCAAAATTCTCAGTTGCTTGTTTTGTGAGAGTCTTATATTTAAGATCTAATGATGTATTACTAGCTTCATCCTTTAATTTCACCCCATAATTGAAATAAAGTGCGCCTAGATTATAATTGGTGCTAAATGAGCTAGGATTAAGTTCTATTGCAGCTTTGTAATCTGCTTCCGCTTTTACAATATTTCCTTCTTGATCGTAAATAGTTCCTCTGTTAAAATAAAGTAAATCATTTTCAGGATCTAACACAATTGCTTTTCCTAATTTCTCAATAAGCTCTACGGTTCTATTTAATTGAATGTAAAGGTTAATTTCCGTATTTATCAAACTCTGGTCTTCTTCAAACATCTCTCTTCCCATTGCTAAATACTCTATTGCTTTATCCGTATTATCTTCCGCAATATAAATATTACTCATATGAATATAAATGGCGGGTTCGTTAAAGTTAATGTCAATTAGTTGTTGCAAAAGTTCCTTTGATTTTTTGTTGTCCTTCATTTTATTTGAAGCAAAAAAGGAATTATACAAAATAGTTTCTTTAGTTATATTTCCTCTTTTTAGTTGGTCTTCCTCATCATGTGGAATCACATCAAATATTGCATTATATAGTTTAATTGCTCTTTTATATTGGCCAGCATTATATTCCTCAATTGCCTGATTAAAAAGTTTATAGGAACATTGTACCAATCCAGACAACACATCTTCTTTTGGTGTCCATTTCCGAACAATAATTCTACCTTTATGGTCGGCTTGCAAACATTTCAGATAGGCTTCTGTAGCTTTAAGCACAGCATCCTTATCTAATTCAGAATGTTTTTGAGCTATTTCTAAATAAATAGGTGCTCTATAATTCCACATCTTTGGATCGTTAGATGTGCTTTCTGTATTGTACGCCTGATCAATAAAATTCTTAGCTTCCTCTAACTTTTCCGTATTATCACCCTTAAACTGCTTAAATGTAATTGCAGCAGAAGTAACATTGTGTTTTTGGGCAACACTGCAAATTGTAATAAAAGTAAAAAACAAAAGAAGTGTTATTTTATTCATGATTTTAGTATTTAATTTCATTAATTCTAAAATTATATTCCATTCCATCTTTTGAGGATTTAAGATTTTCTAATTTCTTCTTAATAAGATATTTGTTTCCTACAATCACAATAGCCATTTTATCAGGATGTATTTTAGCTTTTGCAATAGCATCAATATCAGCTTTTGTGATTGAATTTAAGATGGCTGCCTGTTTATCAAGATAGCCTTTATCTAAATCATACGTTAGAATCTTATTTAGAAACCCTAATTTTTGATATGCTGTTTCATATTCTAAGGCTTCACCTCCAATAAATGCATCTTTTGTAAATTGCAATTCTTTTTCTGAAATTCCAACAGTAGTATATGAATTAAAATCCTTAAATATCTCGACTAAAGCACTATCTGTAGCTTCTGTCTTGACACTGGAAGTCATTCCGAAAATTCCATTTGTTTTTGAAGCACTAAAAAAAGAATACGCCCCATAAGTCCATCCTTTATCTTCTCTAAGATTTAAGAAGAATCGACCACTCATACCCCCTCCTAATGGATAATTCATTATTTGAGACTTAAAATGATCTCCATCTACGTCATACTTATCAGATAAATGACCCATTACAATAAACGATTGTGAAGCCCCCTCTTTATCTAATAAATAAATTTGGGTTTCATTAATAGATGGGAAATTGAATTCGGAAGGAATCTCCACTTTCTTTGAGCTCCAATTTCTAAGAAAATCTATTTTAGATAGAAGTGTCTTTCTGTCAATATCCCCTACTACTACTAATGAGCTAACGGAAGGAGAGTAATTATTATAGTATGCTTGAACATCTGATAATTTAATTTTTTTAATTGATTTTTCTGTAGTTACTCTACCAAATGGAGTTTCACCAAATAATTGATTGCTTAAATAAGTGAACCCTAAATATTGTGCATTCTTTTTGCTTGCCTCCATTCCTTCTAAGGTCTGCTTTTTTACTCTTTTAAAATCATCTTTATTAAATGCGGGTCTAAGTAGTTTTTCTTCAGCTATTGCTAGTGTAGCGTCTATATTCTTAGTTAATGACTCAATGTACATTGTAGTTCTATCTCCACCAGCAGAGAATGAAACTGAACTTCCTAATTTTTGCAGTTCAACACTAATTTCTTCAGATGTATATTTACTTGTGCTTTCACTCATCATGTTTGCAGTCAGTTCAGCTAAACCAGTAAGCTTTTTATCTACCAATAATCCTCCTCCCTCAATTTTTAAACGCATATATACTTTAGGAAGTTCAGATGATTGAGTTCCTATTATCTTAAGACCATTCTCAAATGTTTCTTTGTAATAATCTGGAACTATAGCTGCTTTAGCAGAAGCTGCTTTAGGCTGAATATTTCTATCAAAAGAATCTTCAGGTCTGTTATACGTTAAGCCTACATACTGAGGATCTTCTTTTAAGATTAAATCAGCATTTGGATTCATTGATATCATAGAATCTAGTTTTTCTACAAAAGGACTCTTTGGACGAACCTGACAAATTACTGCTTTTCTATTTTTTATATATTTATTAAATACCCTCATCACATCTTTTCTAGTAACATTATTATATCTTTCTAGTTCAGAAGATATATTACATTTACCTCTACCTAACCATTCCCAAGACGATATAGTGCTAGCCTTTGATGCTATAGACATCTTCATGTTAATGCTTTGTGATTCCATTCCTGTTTTTACCATAGCTAAATCTTCATCACTAAAACCCT
>DUAL01000297.1 GCA_012960835.1 Flavobacteriales bacterium
GCCCATTTTTGATAATCCAGGGGATTCCCTCGAATCCAGATCATGCCGTTAATGCTGCTGGAGCCTCCCAACACTTTTCCCCGGGGATGATAAATCCGGCGGTTATTCATGAAGGGTTCCGGGTCGGATTCATACCACCAGTTATACATTCTAGAGGTAAGGGGATAGGTAAGTGCAGCGGGCATATGCAGACGGAAATCCCATTTATAATCGGGTCGCCCTGCTTCCAAAACCAACACTTCATTTGAAAGGTCTTCGCTCAGTCGGTTGGCAAGGACTGATCCTGCTGAACCGCCACCAATGATTAGAAAATCAACTATTTTTTTCAATTTAATAATTTCTACAATCTATTTTTAATAATAATATTACAACCGTGATTAATTGATGGTCTTATCTATTCAATACTGAAAACAGTAATACTATCAATTATTTGTAATGCAATAATGGCTGGAAATAATTAAGGGAAAATTAAATAGAACCAATGGAATTTTTTGATACTAAAAACTACGAATTCAATACTGAAAGTAAAGATGGAATTTATATCATTCACGGTTTTACCAATACTACCTACGAAACCAGAGATTTAGCCAAATATCTGGGCGAACAGGGCTTTTATGCCAAGGCCATCAATCTTCCTGGACATGGGACGTCTCCTGAAGATTGTAACCGCACAAAATTTACCGATTGGATAGAATTTACGGAACAGGGTGTTGCAGAAATGTCATCTCGATGTGACAATGTATTTGTAATTGGAATCAGTATGGGAAGTGATCTGGCTTTGCATTTGGCCTCCGTTTTCCCCTTAAATGCGGCAGTTTTTGCTTCCACCGTTTTAGAATTCAAGGATTCCTTTGGACCACGTGTTTTGACTCCTATTTTTCATAAAATATTTCCATTTAGAGATAAAAAATTATCTTATCCTAAAGAAGTGAGAGATAAATTTAATCATTTGGGGTATAAAGTTTGGCCCTTGTCTGCAGTAAATGAAATGCGAAAACTCACCAATCAGGTTAAATTGGAATTACCCAAGGTTAAATGTCCCGCTCTTCAAATCCATTCCACCATTGATATGCTATCCATCCCTGAGAATATATCTTTGGTGTATGATAATATTTCCTCCGAGGTTAAAGAAAAGTTACTAGTTCATAAAGCAAATCATAATTTATTTATGCCGGGACCTGATCAAGAGGAGATATATTCCAAAATCGTATCATTCTTTAATCAATTTAAAAAAACTGATGGGGAATGATTAAAGAGATTCTATGAATTTAAATCCCGTTCAATATTTTTTAAAACGATATCATTCAGCTGAATTGAAACCAAAAGAATTGAAAAGAATGCTTAATCTCTGGTTTCCTTTTTTGGTGAACCGCATTTCAATTATTTCAATATCTGATGATTTTTACCAAATGGATGTCCTGCTGAAGCATTCCTTTTGGAATCGTAATCCCAATAAATCCATCTGGGGTGGATCTATTACCAGTGCTATGGATCCCTTTTTCCCAATTTTATTTAAACAGATATTATTAAAGAAGGGTATGAAGACAGATTTTTATTCCCAAGCCATTAATGTGCAATTTATAAAAATGGTGAAATCTGATGTCACCTTTCAATTTAGAATTAATGAAGATGAGATTGCTCAAGCAGAAAAAGAATTAATTGAAAAGGGGAAATATTCAGGTTGGCATGCTGTAGAAGGAATTTCTGCTCGGGAGGATATTTGTGTAAAAGGAAAGGTTCAGGTATTCCTACGAAAAAGAGCTTAGGAGAATGTTTTTATTTTGGTAGTTTTCAGTCCTAATTTTCTACTATGAATGACTATTTAGAAAT
>DUAL01000298.1 GCA_012960835.1 Flavobacteriales bacterium
AATGAAAGATTGCTTACCCCTCCACTGATTCTGCATCCAGGACATTCTTTCTTGATTATCTTAGTGGCCTCAATAAAATTCTTGGCAAAATCATTATGCTCTTCGATTCCAGTTGCTATAGCCAAGATATTTGGATCAAAGATTATATCGGTTGGATCAAACGTCAATTTTTCAGTTAGAATAGTATATGCTCTCTTACAAATCTGAACTTTCCTATCCACTGTTTCAGCTTGCCCTTTTTCATCAAAGGCCATAACAATTACTGCAGCCCCATAATCCAATATCTCGGAAGCCTTTGCAATGAAATCTTCTTCACCCTCTTTAAGAGATATAGAATTTACAATAGCTTTTCCTTGTACACATTTGAGTCCAGCTTGAATTACAGACCATTTTGAACTATCAATCATTATTGGGACTTTTGCTATATCCGGTTCAACAGAAATTAAGTTCAATAATTTGGACATGCATTTTTCACTGTTCAATAATCCTTCATCCATATTAATATCGATTATATTTGCACCGTTCTCAACCTGCTGTAGCGCAACTTCAAGAGCCTTTTCATAATTTTCTTCCTTAATCAATCGTGAAAATTTTTTTGATCCCGTAACGTTGGTTCTCTCGCCAATCATCGTAAAATTACTGTCGGGCCTAATAGTAAAATTCTCAAGACCACTAAATTCAGATAATTCCAAATTATTTTTTTGATTGTAATTTCTTGGTTTATTTTTTTCGGCAGCCTCTACAAAGTGTGAGATATGATGCTGATTCGTTCCACAGCAACCTCCTACAATATTTACCAATCCAGATTGACACCATTCCTCAATATGTTCACACATACTCTCAGGCGTTTCATCATACCCTCCAAATTCATTTGGTAATCCTGCATTTGGATAGCAGTGTACATTTGTTGTTGCTATTTGAGATAATTTTTCTACATATGGCCTTAAGTCTGCAGGTCCTAAGGCACAATTCAGCCCAACACAAATAGGATTTGCATATTTTATTGAAGTCCAGAAGGCTTCTACAGTTTGTCCTGAAAGAGTTCTACCACTAAGATCGGTAATTGTTCCTGAGATAATTAGAGGTAATTCAATATTTTTTTTTCTAAATACTTTTTTGACAGCTACAATGGCAGCCTTTGCATTTAATGTATCAAAAATGGTTTCAATAAGTATTATGTCTGCACCACCGTCTATCAAACCATTCAATTGTTCTTCGTAAGATTCTCTCATCTCATCAAAAGTAACTTCTCGAAATCCAGGATCCTCTACTTTAGGTGAAATAGATAGAGTCTTATTTGTTGGACCTAGTGCACCAGCTACAAATCGAGGTTTATCCTCTACTGAATATTTTTTACACGCTTTTTTTGCAAGTGTTGCAGCTTTTTTATTCAATTCATAGCAATGTTCTTCAGTTCCATAATCAGCCTGTGAAATTCGATTTGCATTAAAGGTATTAGTTTCAATTATATCACATCCTGATTCTAGGTATTTCTCATGGATTTTGGATATTATTTTCGGTTTTGTTATACAGAGAATATCATTGTTGCCTTTCAAGTCAAAATTGTGTTTAGAAAAAAAATCCCCTCTGAAATCAGATTCATTAAATTCATATTCCTGAATCATAGTGCCCATTGCTCCATCAAGCACTAAGATTCTCTCTTTGAGAAGATTACCAAGTAAAGTTTTTTTTTCAGTCATAAAGTGAAGTTTTAATGCAGAATTCCCTGTAAATCTTTGATAATTCTTGAAGCATGTTAATTGAATATTGGAAATTATAGGACATAATATGTTCAACATTCAATCCTATTGGTACCGTAATTCCAAAT
>DUAL01000299.1:0-343 GCA_012960835.1 Flavobacteriales bacterium
CCTAACCCAGCTACAAACACAATTTTCATAAAAACTAGTAAGGACGAATTGAAAAATCTAACTGTTTATTCTATTTTTGGAGAAAAAATAATACATGAAACTCATACAAACAAAATTGATATCTCACATCTTAAAAGTGGAATGTATTTTATAAAAATTAACAATAATCAAACTATTAAATTTATAAAACAATGAAGAAAATTTTATTTGTCGCAACTTTTACATTAAGCAATTTTTTGGGCTTTTCACAAGCAACTGGCACTGCTTCTGTTTTTCAATTGGCATCCATCAGCAATACTACTTACTTGATTGATACAATTGGAAACACCTATAATTCTTGGCA
>DUAL01000299.1:477-1827 GCA_012960835.1 Flavobacteriales bacterium
AGTCCCAATCATCAGCAGCACCATGAATGCATTCCTATTCAGCAGCCGAATGGAACTTACAATGCCCTTTTAATTGCTTGGGAAAGAAAGGATGCGGCAACTGTACAACAAGCAGGTGGAGTAAATGCGGAAATGTGGCCTACCGAAATTGTAGAAATTGAACCGGATGGAGCAAGTGGTGGAAATGTAGTTTGGGAATGGCATGCTTTTGATCATCTTTGTCAGGATGATGACCCAACACTGAACAATTACTCTAGTTCCTGCTCTCAACATCCAGAGCTTTTTGATATCGGGCTTTTTACTGGGGGTGGGGGAGGCCCTCAAGGTGGTGGAGATTGGATTCATGCCAATGGAATGGATTTTAGCCCTCAATTAAATCAAATTATTTTCAGCTCTCATTTTTTGCACGAAATTTATATTATTGACCATAGTACCACGACTACCCAGGCGGCAACTCACTCTGGCGGAAATGCTGGAAAAGGAGGCGATTTGCTATACAGATGGGGAAACCCGAATAATTATGGAGCAAATGGAATTCGTGAATTATATACCGTTCATGGAGCTAATTTTATTGATGAAGGTTTGCCAGGGCAAGGTAATTTGATGTGTTTTGATAATCAGGCAACTTCTAATGGAGGTAGCGGAAACTCAAGAGTAGTAGAATTAGAATCTCCTCTTAGCGGATACAATTATACTTCTCCTTGGAATCAAACACCTTATTGGACTTATTCGGATCCTGGAAATTTTTATGCAAATCATTTATCAGGATCGTTTAGAACAAAAAAAGGCACTACAGTAGCTACTTTAGGAACCTCCACTTATTGGCGAGAAGTAGATAATCAAGGAAATATTTTATATGAATACAACCATGCATCTGGAGGAGGAGGTGGCAATAATATGGCAAAAACCGCCATTTACGAATTGGATTATCCAGGACTAATTGGAGTCGTTACAGATGTAAAAAATCAAGATATTCAATTTGAATTAGATATTTATCCTAAACCTGCAACTGATAAAATTAATGTGCTTTTACCTTCTACTACAACTTTGCCAGTTGAAGTAGAAATTTATGATGTAATGGGTAAAAAAGTAGGCACGCATACTGCTACTAAAAAATCATTTTTCTTAGAAATAAATTCGCTTGAAAAAGGTATTTATTTCATAAAGGCAAATACTACTGATTACAACATCACCAAAAAACTGATTGTAAAATGAGAAAATTATTTTTAGCTATACTAATTGCATTTTCTGCAACTACATTTGCTCAAACACCTTCAGTAAGTGCACTTTCATTTAGTTTAGATAATTATGGCCTTTATAATAATTGGCATAACCAAAGTGATACTTTTT